>JAFAPF010000210.1 GCA_019247245.1 Rubrobacter sp.
TAAACTGCACCCTCAAGCGCTCCCCAGAACTCTCCCACACTGAAGGCCTTACCCGGATCTCTCGCACTATCATGGAAAAGAACGGCGTCTCGGTAGAGGAGTTACGTCCGGTAGACTACGACATCGCCTATGGTGTCTGGCCGGATATGAAACAACATGGCTGGGAGAAGGATGATTGGCCCATGATCTACGAGAAAGTCAAAGCGGCTAACATTCTTGTCATAAGCTCTCCGATCTGGTTGGGGGAAAAGTCCTCAGTGTGTACCAAGCTCATCGAGCGGCTCTATTCCACATCGGCGGATCTGAACGCTGCGGGGCAATATTCTTATTATGGGCGCGTGGGTGGATGTCTGATCACTGGTAATGAGGACGGAGTGAAACACTGCTCGATGAGTATCCTCTACTCGCTTCAGCATCTGGGGTACGTGATACCGCCTCAAGCTGATGCAGGGTGGATAGGGGAGGCTGGTCCAGGCCCTTCGTATCTCGATCCTGGATCTGGGGGGCCAGAGAACGACTTCACGAACAGGAACACTACGTTCATGAGTTGGAACCTGATGCATCTGGCGCGGATGGTAAAGGATGCTGGGGGCATACCGGCTTACGGGAATCAGAGGTCGAAGTGGGTAGCTGGCTGCCGTCCCGACCAACAAAACCCAGAGCATCGTTAGTATTTCCCCGTAATGGCTTGCGTACGCGTTACCCTAAAGCGGGAACCTGTGGTATGTGAACGCCTACTCATTAAAAGAGCGAAGGGACGGTCACGGCTATTACGAGGAGGGACCTCATGACGACTGCTCAAGACCTGAACGTTGCACAGTTGCTGGTCGAGTGTCTTGAAAACGAAGGTGTGGAGTACATTTTTGGCATGCCGGGTGAGGAGAACCTTCACATTATAGATGCCCTGCGTGGCTCCTCTATACGGTTTATTCTGGTGCGCTCCGAGCAAGGGGCTTCGTTTATGGCCGACATCTACGGCCGTCTTACCGGGAAAGCGGGTGTCTGCTTGGCCACTCTAGGCCCGGGCGCAATCAACCTTATGCTCGGGGTCGCCGACGCACAACTCGACAGCAGTCCCTTAGTAGCCATCACAGCGCAAGCTGGGCTAAACCGTGTATTCAAGGAATCGCATCAGGTCATAGACTTGGTCAGTCTCTTCCGACCGATCACAAAGTGGGCCGACACAATAACCGTACCCGAAGCCACCCCAGAGATGGTGCGTAAAGCGTTTAAAGTGGCCCAGTCCGAGCGACCCGGCGCCACCGCGCTTATGGTGCCGGAAGACGTAGAGCAATCAGAAGCCTCGGTCCTGCCCCTCCCACTGAACCGGCCCCGCGGCAAGGCCCCGTCTCCCGAGCAGTTGGACCGGGCTGTCGAGGTGCTCGATAGCGCACGCGACCCGGTCATTCTTGCCGGCCACGGCGCGAGCCGTGACCACACTACGGAGGCCCTGATCCGCTTCTCTGAGCATCTGCATATCCCGGTCGTAACTACCTTCATGGGAAAAGGAGTGTTCCCGGACAACCACCCCAACGCTTTAGGGACGATAGGGTTCATGCGCCACGACTATACCAACTTCGGCTTCGATCGGGCCGACGTAGTGATAGCCGTTGGGTATGATCTGGTAGAGTACCCGCCCGAACGTTGGAACCCGCACGGCGATAAACAGATCATTAATCTGAGCCACACGGTGGCCGAAGTCGACGCTCACTATTCACTGGCCGTCGGCGTAGAAGGCAGCATCACCTCCTCCCTCGACGCTCTAGCTGCAGTGGCCACGCCTAAGACTCCAGACCAGACGCTCAAGCCGCTGGTATGCGGCCTGCAGCAGGAGGAGATCGAGCAAGGCAAAGCCGATGATTCATTCCCGCTGAAGCCGCAGCGGATTGTTATGGATATCCGGGAGGCGATGGGCAAGTCTGACATAGTCCTCGCCGACACTGGGGCTATCAAGATGTGGATGGCACGGCTCTACGCGTGCTACAAGCCCGAGACGTGTTTGATCTCGAACGGGTTGGCGACCATGGCTTTCTCCCTGCCCGGCGCGTTAGGGGCTAAGCTGGCCCATCCCAAGCGTAAGGTGCTGGCCGCGATGGGCGACGGCAGTTTCCTGATGAACTCTCAAGAACTCGAAACCGCCATGCGTGAGAAGATCCACTTCGTCGTGTTAGTGTGGGTAGACGAGCACTACGGCCTGATCAAATGGAAGCAGGAGCTCGAGCTTGGCCGTCCTGCGTTCGTCGAGTTCACCAACCCCGACTTCGTGAAGCAGGCGGAGAGCTACGGCGCGAAGGGGTATCGAATCGACGCCGCCGGGGAACTGCTTCCGACTCTTCGGCAAGCACTTGAAGACGACACGGTTTCGATCATCGCCTGTCCCGTCGACTACTCGGAAAACCTTAAGCTGACCAACAAACTGGGGGAGCTGACCCACCCGCTGTAGCTACCAGTACTCTATTCATCGTCTATGCCTTTGTGTCTCACTAGAGAGCCTAATATTAGGCTCCCCGCTACTATACCAGAGGGTATCTTGGCTAGATCTCACATCTGGGAATCCTCCCGGATGTTCAGTAGACGCCGCACCTCGGTGCACGACTCAAATTCCAAAAGAGTTTGGGATTGAGTTCCAAATCTTGCTAGGCAACGGCACGCAACAGGTGAGCTTCGAGCGGGTGGTAGGCTAGAGCGCTTAATTATAGAGGCAGCGGGGTAAGGGTTCTCTAAGGGCTTTGTTCGACTCAGAGGGAGCTTATACGTGCTACAAGGTGGGACTATTTGCTCATTGCTTGCATGGGAACACTTTATATAAAAGACAGAGGAAGAAAGGGCTAAGTTATGTAAGCCGGAACTAATAGTGCAGGATCACGGCATTAGGACAAGTGGGTTGATACAGTGGCGCGGTCGGTTTCCGCTCGTAAAAGAGCGAGACCCACGGGAAGAGGAGACAGAAAAGATGAGTTTAAGTCCGTTTGTTAAGTCTGTTTGGAGGTCGTGTCAGATTCTACGATACGCAGAGCGAGTTTAACCGCCTTTTCGACGAGACATTCGGTTGCTTAGGTCAGTGACCCGGGAACTGGAGCGTACAACATGCTGAATGGATCCTCTCGGTGGACGTGCTCCGAAAGGATGGGGACCTGATAATTTTAAGGCCGAGTTGCCCGCCTTGAAGCCTGAAGATGTACACATCACGGTTCATGAAGGGGTGCTAACCGTCTCCGGTGAGCGCGAGACCGAACGGGAAGAGGAGCTATGCCGACTACTACGTTAGAGAGGTACGTCACGGCTCATTTCGGCGTAGCATAGCGTTGCCCGAGGACGTAGATGAGGAGAGGGTTCGGGCCCGCTACCGAGATGGCATCCTGGAGGTGACCCTTGAGGGTGCCGCAGTAGCTAGAGAGCCCAGGCGTATCCAGATAGAGGTGGCTCGCGGCCAGCGTGGCACAAGCGACGTGGAGGTGGCTACTCCGACTACTAGGTAGACGGAGGGTCAACAGGAACATAAGGACCTGGTAGATAAAGTCAAGGAGGCACTGACGGGTCATGAGGAGTCAGATAGACAAAGAGAGGCCAGTAGGTACAGTAGACACAAGTAGGCTAGGGTTTAGGAGCCCCGACCTTTTAGTGTTCCCAGGGGGGCTTGAACTGGAGGAGCTTCGCTGCAAGGCCGGGAGAAGCTAACCTCACGGCTGTAGCAGCGAGGTTGTATGCTGGACGTGTGTGGTAGTTAGGGGATCTGGAGGAACGGCGGCCATGGTAGCGGAGGATGTCCAGGGGGTAGCCTTGTCGATCAATGAAAAGGGAGAGTATGGACGTATTTGAGATGGTGTCTCAGGCACGCGAGGCTATGACGGTGCGGCGCGTATACGGCGACCCCTACGAGAAAGAAGGTGTAACGATCATCCCGGCTGCCAAGGTGAGGGGCGGTGCGGACGCTGGTGGCGGTAAGGACAATAAGCGGGG
>JAFAPF010000159.1 GCA_019247245.1 Rubrobacter sp.
CACGTCCGGGGGAATCTGCGGTAAACCAACTGTGCGACTGATAACGTACCCGATGAACGTACAGACGGCAATGATGAGCCCCAGAATCCAGCCGTAGCTCCATGATTGTCTGTATATGCCAACCGCAGCGACGATCCCTCCTAGGAATACCAGCAGAAACAAGATTCCTTGTAGGTGGCGTCGGCGAAACTGCCTGGCGCGTCGATCAGGTGGATGAGCCCTATCACGAGTATGAGGACCATCGCGGCACCTTCGATCCGGCCGTTCAATTTCGTCACATCCATTTCACACTCTCCTATTTCATCCACTTGACCGTTTTTTCCGAGTGGTAATTCCGATTAACGGCTTCTTTTTGACACAAAGGAAAATGAGTTTTTATGTGCCGCGTGGAGCAGGCAATCCATGCTCGTCACGGCATTCACGCATTTCCCCAGTCTGGTGGGGCACGATGCGCAAATCCGAGCGGGCCTTGCCCGTGCAAATGAGAGCAAACCCGCACTCTTTATCCTCCTCAAAGTAACGAAGCGAGTCGCTCTGGTCCACTTCGCCTTCTAGCACCTTCACCGCACACGCCAGATCCCACCCCTGCTCGCACAGGCTTGGCAAATCCAAGCCTGCTCGGCGAGCGGCGCCAAGAACATACTCCTCGGCGCCGGCTTCAAATGTGGTTTCGCTATTGTCTGGGAACTTCACCTTTACGGTGAAACTTTCCTCCGCCAACCGCTTTCTCCTTTAGGGAGTATAAAGCGGGCGGTTCTTGGAGTAAGGCGCCTCGCCTGGCTCACCCCTACGGAAGTGCCCAGAGGGGCGCACTACCCCGTCTCGCTCCATAGAGAGAAGCTCTATGAACCACGCCTCGTGTTCTATCTCCTCATTGAGGATGCGCGAGGCAAGGTCGTAGGTGCGCTCGTCCTTATCCCTCGTCATGTCGCAGATCTCAGCCCACGAGCGGATGGCGCAGCGCTCCGACTCGAGCAGCACCAGCAGGATATCCTCGGCGCTTGGGCCGCCCTCCTCCGGAGGATGTTGGCCGTTATCCGTGCCTGGCAGAAAAGCATGCGCGCAACCAGCCCGGTCTGCAAACTCATGGATGTTGTAAGGCAGAGAACCACCCAGTTCGTAGAGGCGAGGAGTCATAAGCTCGTAGTGAGCCCGATCCTCCAAACGTGCGTCCTCACAGATCTCCTTGTAGTCCTCGTGCCCAGCCAGGTACATCCGCAAAATCGTGTAATAGTAGTAGGTGCTTGCGAACTCGGCGGCTATAGAGTCGATGAGCTTCTCCTTGAGAAGCTCTACGTCGAGCCCCCGAGCTTCGAGGATCTCTACGCCCACCCTTCGGGTGAGGTCCCCGTAAGCTACCTTGCCGTCTTCCTGTTTCTCACCTGTGGTCATAGACATCCTCTACTTTCTCTGGAGGGAAAGTTTCATCTACCCTTTAGTTACCCTCACTCCTTAAGAGAGCAGTAACAAAACGGTTAAGTAATGTAAACCGGTCATTAAGTCTTACGAATATAGTGGTGGTTATATACGCCGGAGCGGTTTAGGAACATGAAAAGCCCTATCCCGCCCTCCAGATGCAAGCTGCTTCAGAGTTGTCTCATATGCGATCCAGCCTGTTAAAAAACTCCCCTCCCCTTCTAAAAATCTAGGGTTTTACGCTTACACATTTGTTTCAAAACTCGTGCCGAAAACAAAATCCCAAAAGCTAGTAAAACCAATGAGTTAAGAAATAGAAGGACAATTGGAGAAGGACAATTGGAGTTAAAGCGCGTTCTCCTGCAGCTCCTTGATCATCATCTCCCGTGCTAAGTGGACATAAATACTGGTTGTTTCCAAAGACTCATGGCCTAAGGCTTGCCTCACAACCTCAAGCTTTGTCCCCTTTTTGACCGTGTGCGTTGCAAAGGTATGCCTCAAAGCCTCAAAGTATGAACAGATGCGTTTTGGATCCCAGCTTCCTTGAGGTACTTCTCCACCATCTTCTCAATGCCCCGAGGCCCTATCCCCTTTTTAAAGTTGCTCAGAAAGAGATGTGTATCATCTACATCCGGCCGGATCTTCAGATAGTTATTGATTGATTGCTCGGCAGGCTTTGTGGTTTAAGGTGACCGATCGCTGCTTTCTCCCCTTTCCAAGCACTGTGACAGAACCCACGTAGCCTGGTTCTTTTGAAATTTTGGTCGGCAAGGATACGTGATTGATGTGCAGTCTTGCTACTTCTGAGAGCCGAAGTCCGGTTTGGAGTAAAAGCTCAATAATTGCCTGATCCCGAATGTCACCCCGTACTTCATCCAAAAGCCGTTTGTACTCTGCTTCTGAGGGGACTCGTGGCTGCATCCGTTCTCGCTCAGGTGGAATGAGCTTGAGTGCTAGGCTGACCTGAATCATGCCGGCATCTTGGAGAAAGCCAAACAAGGAGCGGATGGATGCCACCTTTCGCCGTCTGGTTGCACCACTAAAGCCACGCCTGTCTAGTTCTGCTAAGTACCCATCCAAATGTCGCCTGCTAACCGCTGCTGGATCCGTGACCCCTGAAACGTTGGTGAGATAAACCATGAGGTCTGTTAGATCATTGAGGTACTCTCGCCTGCTCCGGACCGCTAGATTCCGCGCAGCCAGAAATTCTGTCTCGTACAGAGTAAGCGCATCAGTGAGTGAGGTAGAGGTTTGCATATAGTGTATCAAGCATAGCAAAAAGCAGGTTAGTTCGTCAAACTACTCTTTGGCGAATAAATTCCCCCCTTTGCCCGCTTTTTGTTCCCACTAACTAGGGTGTTTGGGAGTGGTTTGACGAATATAAAACGAGTAAGTGTTAAAAGCCCCTAAGTGCTCGCAGAGCCGAAGCCGCTAGAGCTTTACTCCAGCACCGCATGAAGGTGGTCGTGAGCGTAAGCCTCTAATACCTCCTTAGCTGCAGCCGTCGACGGAAGAGCAATAAAGTTCCCAGTAAGTAAGAGCGTAAAGGTATGGATTTTGCCAAGCAACATCGCCGCACGAAGACGAACTTCCGGAGTGCAGCTCGTACTAGCCCCTTCCTGCGCCAACGAGAGTAGGTATGGCATCACTACCGACAGGGCAGATTGTCTATCACTGCTAGCGAAATAGTAAGTGATGGGAAACTGAAGCATATCGTTCCACACGTTATTCAGCTGCGAAGATAAGCCACTTAGCAATTCCTGGGCTGCAATAGACTCCATGTTTGCTACGCTAAGGCCAATGGCCGATTGCTCTTCGCGAAGAAGCGCGATCTCTAGCGCCAAGCTACGCCGCCGTCTAAGAACTTGGTAGACAGAGATAACCCAAGAAAGGCTTGCGGTTAATAGACCGAAGCCGAATATGGCCTCTAGGGGGGTAACGATCCTAAGCCATTCGCTCGTCGGGGTGATATCCCCATATCCTAAAGTAGTTATGGTCGTCATAGAAAGATAGAGTGCCTCGACGAGGCTAGCAGCACTTGAGGTATTGGGTTTTGTTGTTAACAAAAACTCATCTGGTAGGTGTGGCCAGTAGATAAGTGCCCAACCGATCACTAAGAGTGTGAGCCAGGTTCCGATGACGCTCACGAGCGCCAGGGGTCCAGCAAGCTCAAGCAGCGAATGACGCTGTCTACCAAGATGCCGAAACACCTTCCAAATAAACCTCACAATGATTCGGCTAACCCTGCCTCTTCCAAGAGGGTTAAATAGTACCTCGAAGATATCACCTAGGGTGAGAACTATAAGGACGACACCGGTAAGAGTCGCTAGGATAGTCATCTCTGTGCCTCCTGGATGGTTAGCTCCATTAGGCCATATCTCGAGTAGTCAACCTTGAATAAATCGGCCACAATAGTACTATAAAGTACTATAAATCCAAAAGGTAAACGAGCGCACCTAAGGGCAGTAACTACCGCAGCTATTCCAGCAATATTCATAGCTCATCTGCTAAACATTCTTTGCCAAGCTCTCTTCATCGTTACCACTTGAGCCTCTGCGTCAGGCGTTGCCGCAACTCATCCTCTTCTGCCAACCCTGCAAGCCACGGAGCACCGCTGTTCCCTTGGTGCCAGTATCTAAGCAGTACTCACGAAGAAATCGGTGCTGTGAAGCGTTGAGGTCAACGGTTATGCGGATTGGTTTTGCCGGCCTCCCTTCTCCTGCAGTTGTATCTGTATTTGCAAGGGGCTCATCAGCTACCGAGCGCTGTTACCCGCGCTCTATTGCTCTCTGGAGCTTTGAGGTCCTGGTGTCTCGCCGGCAGGATATCAGACGCCTTGTAGCTTTAGCATTTATGACGCTCGTGTTCTTTGTATCGCTTCAGTAGGACGGCCAGAGCTCTATTTTTGTTCTTTGATGTTTGCTTCTAATCTATCTAGCCTTTGCTCCAGGCTCGCTCCTTCAGAGCGTTCTTCATCTCGTACACTGCTCTCAACAAAGTATGCAGCTATCCCAGCAGCAAGCACCCCAAGCAGCGGGATGCCAATTAGCATAAGAAACACAGCAACGGCTTTCCCCTCTGCTGTTACGGGGATGACGTCTCTCCATAGCCCACCGTCGTCACTGTTGCAATTGCCCACCACAGCGCGTCTCCAAAGCTGTGAATAGGTCCATCCCCTCTACGCTCAAACTCCACCATGAGTACAGTGCTTAGTACGACAGATGCCGCTCCTACAATGAGCACATGCGCAACCCGGTAGTGTCCCATAAGGCGCCTGAGCCCTACTAAGATCCTAGCCGCAAACGGCAGTAGCCGTAGCAGCCGTAGGAGCCTCAGAGGACGCAGGAACGGAGCGATTACTATAACCACTCTAGCCAGTGAGCACGCAGCACCTCAGCCGCTCGTTGGTAACCGCAACTTTGACAACAAGCTCTGCAGCAAAAGCAGCGACGATGAAGTATTCAACATGCTGTATATCGACTACGGTTGTAGGCAAAGCGTCAGGCAAGTACCGCAAGACAAGAACACCAGATAGGTAAGGGCAAGGTTAGCATCGGTACTTCAGTTATCTGGTTGATGCGCTGTCCCAGATCCCTATCTTGTTCGTTTACCTCAGATCTCAGCCGTACACCCTAGCTTATAGGATGACCATTCCGCAAAACGCTTACGGCGAGAGCCAGGGGCTGGGTTGCTACTTCAAGGTCTTTTGGGAACCTGGGAGATCTAAGGGTATGCAGAAGCGACCGGCGTAGCTTCCGGATTGTCTTTAACCAAATAGATTGCACAGAAATAGTGAGCTACGTAAGACAAAGGTCTCCTATATCTAGGAAGCGAGACCTCTCACAGCCCTATCCACCTTCGTTCCAGGCCCCTTTATTAGGGTTGGGCCACTTCTTCCAACTCTACCCCCTTAATTTGCGTAGCCCTCTTTAGCAGGAACGCTAGTTGCGTTGCCAACTCCGTAGCTTTCGAGAATATCGAGAAATTCTATTCTTATTAAGCTATCCTCCTAGCAGGAGGGCATAAATAGAGTCAGGGCCTGAGTGGTCCCAACGTAGCGTGGACCTTCAGGAGGAGGGTTTTCAGACTCTGCGGCCTACCAGCGCATGGTAGACAACCAGCAATATGACCGCTCCCACTATCGCCCATAGAATAGAGCTTAGGCTCAGCCCGTTTAATCCGTGAAAGCCTAGCAACCGGCCAATGAAACCACCAATA
>JAFAPF010000264.1 GCA_019247245.1 Rubrobacter sp.
TGCCAAAAAAGCACTCCGACCACGCTAATACTGGTAAGGACGATCCAAAATCCGTACTTTAAGCGCATTGTGTCGGCCTGCTCTGGTGCAGCTCGCTCCGGTTGGACTCTCAGTCGTCTTCTTCCCAGTATTCGCGCTCGATGTTCCAGCCGATCTGGAACACGTCCACGAACCTCTGCCGGGCGTATTCCTCGTCGTCTACCTCGACATACTCCATGAACACGCTGGAGAGAAACCCTCTTAGTGCTGAGTCTTAGCGTATATACTGAAGGCTAGGATTTCTGTCGCGCCAGCTGTGCGGCATCAATCCAAGGTTGTACGATATCCTGGTTGTTCTTCGCCCAGGTTTCGGCACCCGCCATCGGGTCGCCCACTCCATTAATCGCTTCTTCTAGGCCTTCAACTTGCTCCTCGGTGAGCGTCAAGGCCTTCATCAACGCGTAGGCTGTGGGGTCATCATCCCGAAGATGCTTACGCACGACCGTCGTGATAGTCGAGGGATTATCCAGTTCGCCTAGTGCGTGTTCTGGGTCATCGAGATAAACTAAGTTGTACCTCTGGTTCATCCAGTGGGGTCTCCAGGCGACGAAAGCGAAGTCCTCTCTATTGCTTATGCGCTTACCGACTTCGTAGAGCATAGCGGGCGCGCTCCATTCTACGTATTCTTGCTCGAGGTGGTACGTCGGGATGACCTCATCGGGGATTCTCTTTGAGATGGGCGCCTCCGGCTCGATGCCGATAACCTCCTTGGCACCAGTTTGGTTGAGCTGGGGGATACTTCTGACGTTCATGTAGCTGGGGGTGGCTATACCAACCTTGGCAGTACCCTCAAACCAAGGGTCGAGCAGCTCGATATCGTCCTGAGCTGAAGCAAGATACTCTTGGTGATCCGGGACACGTGCTGCCTGGAACGCGTCCAGGTCACCGCTAGCTACGCTCTTGAACAAGGAGGATACGTCCAGCGGCTTGAGTTCGACCTTATCGTAACCAAGCTCATTCCTCAAAAGGGCTTTTGTCAGATTTGAGACCGCCACGCTCTCATCCCAGTCTGTGGTGCCGATAGTAAGTTTCTTCTCTGAGGCACCGCTAGCACAGCCTGCCACGAGAGCAGCTACCACAAGCGTGAGAATAATAGCTGCAAGGTTTCTATACACCCTCATAAACCCTTTGTCGGTCAGTAGTAGGGGTCGGGCGATATCGGCATCGGGCAATAACATTTCACAGACTACTCTCCCGAATATTGGGATCCGTTTATCAGTATGTCACCGTGTTCGGCATTGACCCTTGAACGCCACGCAAGAAGATCTTCTCGCCGCTTGTCCAGATCCCCTTTACTGTATTCACTCGCTAGGTTCTGCTTCTCTAGGGGGTCCTTTGATAGGTCAAAGATCTCATCAGGCTGATTGTCATAGTGGTAGATGTACTTCTCATCACCCTTTATGCTCGCCAGGCATTTGCGGTTGGTTATGCAGCTGAACCTAAGGATGCGGTTGCTGGGCAGAGGATGTAGCAGGGAATAACCTGGGTACTCTCCATCCTTTACCTCGTAACCTAGCATCTCCAGCACGGTGGGCACGACGTCGATTTCGTCGGACGCTTCCTCGACGCGCTTTCCACCCTCGAACCATCCTGGAGCATGGATGATTAGTGGAATCCTTAAACCCTCTTCCCAGATGGTGTCACCGTGCATGAAGCGCCCATGCTCGCCGAATCCCTCCCCATGGTCGCCAAATAGGATGAAGATGGTGTTATTGTACAGGCCTAGCTTCTTATACTGATCGAAGAGGTTCTTTAAGAAGAAATCCAGGTAGCGCAGGCAGTTGAGGTAGTGGTTGACCTGGTCATCATCCTCTGAGAAGTCCTTGGTGCCATAGCGGTTGGGGATACATTCGTAGCCGTAGTGTCCCGTTCCTGTCATGTATTCGGCCAAGAAAGGTTTGTCGCCATAGGCTCTGAGCCACCCCTCGCTCGGTCTTAGCATGACGTCTTCCTCATAACCGAAGGAGTTCGTCACCTGAAAGCCCTCGGTGTCCATCGATTCGGATGGGTAGAATTCTTCGTAGCCGAGGTTCTTTGTGACGTCCCCGAAGCTATCCATGGTGCTGGATACCGATGTAAAGAAGACGGTACGGTAGCCCTGCTCCTTCAGAAGGTGGGGGAGGCAATTGGCAGGGATGCCGCTTGCCCCGAATTCGGGCCCCGGATAGAGGGCTGGCTCGATGCCGCAATTGACCGCGACAGTAGCCTTGGAGGAGCGAGGGACGACCACATAGGCCCGCTCTGCGAGCAGGCTGCTCTTGGCCAGCCCATCAAGAAAGGGAGTGGTCTTTAGATCTTCGTTGTAAGGCGTTATGGAGCGTTCGCGGGTCGATTCGAGATGGATCAGGACGACGTTACGCTTGTTGGTTTGGGAAGTCTGCGCGAGAGTAGTATGCGCAGGCGGATGCTCGACGGGCGATTCGACATCCAAGGGTGAAGCCTCGCCAGTCGATCCGGCATCCGATGCATCGGGCACGCTTGTCTGCTCGATCCCCGTCGCGATCATGTTGACAAGAGGAGCCTTGGCGAATGCGGTGGTGCCGGTTACAAGCGAGAGCGAGACGAAGCCAAGTGACAAGAAGCAGAGCGAAAGAGGACTCAAAAGGGAGATTTCAACTATTGCTCGGCCTGGGAACCTTTGCCGTTGTCTTCTCCACCGCTCGACGCTGCGCGTCATGAGCCAGGGGCCCAAAGCCGCGTAAAAGAGAGCGCTCACAAGGAGTATCCAAGCTAAGGGCGAAACATCGTGGATGAGGGCAGGCTCGATCTCCTTGAACTTTGGGATCCATCCGAAGATGGTGCCGTAGTCTAGTGTGCTACCGTTCTGTCGGAAGTACTGGTGGACACCTGTGGTAATGAGCAGCACAAACATCGTAGCGACGTGGAAGACAAAGACTACGACCCAGCCTAGAGCCCACCTGCCGCGCGCTGCGGAGAAAAGTCCTATCCACAGCAAGGCGTACCCTAGATCGAAGAACACATTCGAGCGCATCAGCTCGAAGGTTTGAGCAGGTCCGTGCTCGCCGGGCAGCGAAGCAATGTCGAATGCTTTAAGAATAAGGTCGTAGACGACTAAGGGGATGAGGAGGCTGAGCAGGTAAACCCAATCTCGGCGGCCCAAAAGAGCACTTAAGAAGCCCGTAATGTTCAATGCCTTAATAGACTCCTACCCGAAAAATACCTATCTCATGAACCTTAGGAGAATCCTACAGAGACTGTCAATATCAAAAGGGCTATTATTAACTCTCAATAGACTCATGGGCAAAACTGAAGCTGCTTGACAGTAGCCCGGAAAAACAACCTGAAACAATGAGCAACGTAAGGTGTGAGACTTCAGCTTAGACAGGTGGTTGCTGAAACCTTCGGAAACACGCGCAAACACCTCTAACATAACTGAAAATCATAGTGTCCCCGGTTCGAGTCCAGGTTCCGTCACTTCTATTTTGTGCCGATTTGTAGGAGAAATGTAGCGAAATAACAGACCCCTGATTAGTAGGCAGGAGCTCTATACACCAATGCGCTAGGAAAGCATTACGTCCAGCCGATCTACGGCTTCTCTCTGCATGTCCGGCAACACGTGAGAGTAGAAATCGAGGGTCGTGTTTATCCTGGAGTGCCCGAGCATCTCCTGAACGATCTTGGGATGTTCGCGACCGGAGAGCATGAGCGCCGCGAAGCTGTGGCGCAGCGCGTGAAACGGGATGTCTGGCATGCCGGTGCGCGCAGTAGCGGCTTGAAGGAGCGCCTGAAGACATTGTGGCGGTTGAGGGGCGTGCCGACGGTAGAAGTGAAAACGAGACCTGTCTCCTGCCAGAGTCCCGCGTACTTGAGTCTCTCTTCTATCTGCCGCTTGCGGTGATCCCGTAGGACTTGTACGGCCCGAGCCGTCAGGCGCACGCTACGACTCTCTTGTTGTTCTTGGGCGTGGTGAACTCCAGCTCGCGCATAGCCTTGTGTAGCTGGCGGCAAAGGTGGGCCTCATAGCGGGCTACCTTCTCAAGGGTCTTCGTCAGGCAGCAGACGCTTCCGGCTCATCTTCTCCAGATCTTGCTTCACTTGCTCTGCAGTCCGCTCCTTGTCGATGATTTCTCTCTTGGTTCCGTCCGTAGCGGCCTCTAGCAGTTCCTTAGGGTCTTCGTCGGTAGCTTTGGCGATGGCTTCTATGCCCGCTCGCACCGTCCCCGTGGTCCAGCCTTCGTAATCTTCCCAATCGACATCCACTGGGACACCGGGAATGGAGACCTCTTCCAACAGGTCCTCCGGAGCCACCTTTCCCTCGGCCACACGGTCTGTGTACTCCGCGACCGTTCACAGGATAGTACCCGCCTCCAAACCCGAGAGAGGTTTGTCGGCTTCGAGCTTGGGCAGATCCTTCAGGAGCCGGTGGTCGACCTTGGCAGTCTCCAGCTGAGCGCGCACATCTCGTGGGTGGTTAGCTCCGAGTATGTGGCTACCAAAATTGCCCCCAACTCCAGAGTGTCCTCTAGCACCTACTAGCGGCGGATACGGTGGCGGTGCGAAGCGCCCAGCTCCAGTACTAGCCGGACCAAGGTGACCACGGCTCGTAAATTTGATAGTGATGTTATAAACGACGCTACAACCTATTATTTATAAGCTCCGAGCCTGTCATGAACTACCAGTGTCTATGTGCATCTAGCACGGGAGATGATGGATAAGGAGCTGCAGGAGCATGCGCTCTAACCACGTGTTAAGTGTTAACGACTGCGATGTAGGTGCAATAGCCCCGAGGCAAACCCCCGACGCCGAAGAGGTAATGCCGCTACTTCGAAGCTGCCTTCTTTAGGGTTAGAG
>JAFAPF010000486.1 GCA_019247245.1 Rubrobacter sp.
GGCGAGATGGTGAGGGAGCTGGAAACACGCCGTCTCGTGGAGTTTATCGAGCAGTTACCCGAACGCCAGCGACGCGTTCTGGTCCGTCGCTACGGCTTAGACGGCGATAAGCCGGCCACGCTCGCCGACCTGAGCGAGGAGCTTGAGGTCTCTCGCGAGAGGGTCAGGCAGGTCCAGCGCGAGGCCGAGCGGGTACTTAGGGACGAGGCCAATTACGGGCAGGGCTTCCCGGTGGCCGCTTAGGATTCGCTGGTGGCGCCATCTGGGAACCGTCTGGTAAAGGTAAAAACAGACGAACGAGCCGTCTGGCCGGTTTACAGGTAAGGAGGCACAGATGAACGAAAGAAGTTATCAGCGAAGCTTGGGCTTTAGGCCAGAGAAGTCAACGGTGAGGAGGTAAGAGAGTGCTTTTTAGTCGCCACAAGACCAAGATGGTCACACCTACCCAGGCGCTTCCCGGCCGGAAGCAGCCGGCGTTCGCCGTGCCTGAGAAGCACGCCGTTCTGGGCACGCCCCTCAGAGCACCATTCCCCGAGGGCCTGAGCACCGCGGTCTTTGGCCTCGGCTGCTTCTGGGGTGCTGAGCGTAGGTTCTGGCAGATCGACGGCGTTTATACGACCGCGGTCGGTTACGCAGGAGGCTTCACGCCGAACCCGACCTACGAGGAGGTGTGCGGCGGTCGGACCGGGCACACCGAGGCCGTGCTCGTGGTCTTCGACCCCGAGAAGGTCTCTTACCGGGACCTGCTCGCGGTGTTTTGGGAGGCTCACGACCCAACGCAGAGTATGCGCCAGGGCAACGATGTTGGCACGCAGTACCGCTCAGCGATCTACTACGTCGACGACGAGCAGCGACGGGCCGCCGAGGAGACCCGCGATGCCTACGAGGAGGCGCTGCGAGATGCCCGTTACGACCCCATAACCACGGAGATCGCACCTGCGGGCACGTTCTACTACGCCGAGGACTACCACCAGCAGTATCTGCACAAAGTACCCAATGGGTACTGCGGTTTGGGCGGTACCGGCGTGAGCTGCCCCGTGGGGCTCGGCGTGCGTGAGACGACCGATGAGCTGCCTCACACCGACGAGGAGTGGCGGAAACGGCTCTCGCCAGAGCAGTACGCCATCCTTCGCGAGGCGGCGACCGAGCGCCCGTTCTCTGGTGAGTACGTGGACACCGACGGAGACGGCCTCTACCGCTGCGCTGCGTGCGGTAATGGTCTTTTCGATGCGCGGGCGAAGTACCACTCGGGCACCGGCTGGCCAAGCTTTACTGAAACGGTCTCGCCGGACGCCGTCCAATTGATCGAGGACCGCTCGCACGGGATGGTGCGCACCGAAGTACGCTGCGCACGCTGCCACTCTCACCTCGGCCACGTCTTCGACGACGGGCCCACGGAGGCTGGTGGACAGCGGTGGTGTATGAACAGTGTCGCGCTCGACTTGGAGCGGCGCTAATACTTACGCTGGGAAGGAGTGCTGCTGGGGCCTTAGGGCCTCACAGCCCATCCCGGCGGAACCTTTGGAAACGACCACCTATTCCAAGAGGAGTCGCTCGCACCAGACTGCCACTAAAGCGGCACGACTGTCACTTGTAGCACAGAGATTTACAAGCACAAGCTTTCGCTCGTACCTAACGCCACCAAAAAGAACGTTCCTGCCCTTGCGTAGTTACGGGTGTAACGGTGAAGCTTCAATGTCCTTGCAAGACCTCTAGTAGAGAGCTGACGCACCAAGAACGAGGTTTTGCGCTTCCAGCCCTCAGATATACTTCCTTGTCAACCCCCTATGTCTGAACGAGACTGATGGGGACCATTGTAGGTTGCCAGGTTCGAGTCAATTCTGCTGAGCACACTCTGCGTGTGCAGCAAACCATACTAACATTCCGAAAACCTGGGAAAAGCACTTCTTTGGTGAATGTGTCTGTTTGCAGGAGTTTTGCAATCTTAAAATCGACGGAAAACCATTACACTTCCTTGATACGGAAGAGCTCAGTGGTTCGTGTCTACGTGTCTACTATAGCCTACTTTTTGAAGTGTAACGTATTCCTATTTGCGGCGCTCCATTCGCAACGAGCCGAAAACGCCGAGTACCCGCGATAGAACATTCAACCTTGTACTACACTGGCAAGAGTGTATACGACGATGCATTATGCACATTGTATAGGATTTGAAGGAGTACGATATGGCTACGGTTAGACTACCCGATGGGAAGGAGTTGGACGTAGAACACGGCGAGAGGGCGCGCGACGTGGCCGCCAAGATTGGGCCTCGCTTCCTCCGCGACGCTGTGGTTGCGAAGCTAAACGGTGAGTTGATAGGCCTCGATGCTCCGATCAACGGGGGCGGCGACTTCGAGATCGTCACCAGAGGCTCGCCCGAGGGGCTCTACGTATTGCGCCACTCCACAGCCCACGCGATGGCTCAGGCGATTCTGGAGCTGTACCCGGGGAGCAAGCTGACCATAGGGCCCCCGATAGAGAAAGGTTTCTACTACGACATCGATGTCGCTGGACGCATCACCGACGAAGACTTGCCGCGTATCGAGGAGAAGATGCGCGAGATAGTCGAGCGTGATCTTCCAATTGAGTGCCTCCAAGTCTCCAAGGCTGAGGCTGAGAGGCTCTACGAAGACAACCCGTACAAGCTGGAGATCATTGATGAGCTGGAGGATGGAGACATCACGATCTACAAACAGGGCGAATTCTTTGACCTGTGTATCGGTCCGCATGTGCCGAGCACCGGAGCCTTGGGCGCATTCAAGCTACAGAATGTCGCGGGAGCCTACTGGCGTGGAAACGAGAAGAACCGTATGCTTACCCGCATCTACGGCACCGCCTGGCCGACCGAAAAGGAGCTTAAAGCGTACCTCCGACGCCTCGAGGAAGCCCGGGAGAACGACCATCGTAGGCTCGGCAGGGAGCTGGATCTATTCAGCGTCTCCGAAGAGGTGGGACCCGGCCTGATTCTGTGGCACCCCAAGGGGGCAATGATTCGCGTACTGATCGAAGACTTCAGCCGCCAAGCTCACCTCGACAATGGGTATGAGTGGGTTTTCTCGCCGCATATCGGACGGGCCGGGTTGTGGGAGACCTCCGGGCATCTGGGCTTTTACCAGGAGAACATGTACTCGCCTATGGACGTCGAGGGCGAGACATACTACGTCAAGCCGATGAACTGCCCGTTCCATATCCAGATATACAAGAGCCATATGCGCTCTTACCGGGATCTGCCACAGCGCTACGCGGAATACGGAACGGTCTACCGCTACGAGCGCAGCGGTGTCTTACATGGTCTTACCCGCGTTAGGGGATTCACCCAAGACGACGCCCACATCTTTTGCCGCCCCGATCAGGTAGAGGAAGAAATCAGTCGCGCTTTCGAGTTCTCGCTCTTTAT
>JAFAPF010000487.1 GCA_019247245.1 Rubrobacter sp.
CGTATATGGTGAAGACGCCAACTGGGGCCGGGTGCTCACCGCCATGGGCTACGCGGGCGCGCCGTTTGATCCCGAGGCCGTGGAGCTCTACTTCGGCCCGGTCAAGGTCTTCGCCGACGGGGAGCCCGTACCGTACGAGGAGGCAGACACAAACGCTACTTTAGATGGAGACGAAGTCTCCCTTACGGCGCATCTCAAGGAAGGTACGGCCTCGGCGACCGCCTGGGGCTGCGATCTCACCTGTGAGTACGTGAAGATAAACGGGAGCTACCGTACATGAAGCCTTCGACCAAGCCGGTCATAGTGAAGATCGGGGGTAGCGCGCTGGCAGGTGGGGCTTTAGAGGATCTGTCGTCGCTCCTGCTCGCGAACGACGCTCCTATACCCGTGGCGCTGGTGCACGGCGGCGGGGCGCAGCTCACTCAGATGCTCGCGGCCTTGGGCATCCCGACCGAGTTCCGGGAGGGTTTGCGAGTCACGAACAAGGAGGCCATGGCCGTCGCCGAGATGGTCTTCGCAGGTCAGGTGAACAAGTCACTCGTCCGGCAGCTTCGCGCCATGGACGTGCCGGCCGTCGGCATCTCCGGCACCGACGGCCCGACGCTCTGCATAGAGCCTATGTCAGGCCTCGGTCGCGTCGGGAGAGTAACGCATGTAGAGCCTTACCTCATACAGACGCTGTGGGCGAGCGGGTTCGTGCCGGCTATAGCGCCCGTGGGCTGGGGGCCGGAGGGAGCGTACAACGTCAACGCTGACTCGGCGGCAGCGGCACTCGCCGTGGGTTTAGGTGCCGGACATCTGTTCTTCCTCACGGATGTGGATGGGTTATTGGACGGCGAGGAGGCCATACCGGCCCTCTCTCCTGGAGAGTGTGAAAAATACGTCGAGAAGGGGCTCGCGGTCGGAGGGATGGTGCCAAAGCTTCGGGCAGCCGCCGAGGCAGCGCGGCATGGGGTGGACGCCAGAATCGTCAACGGCAACAAACAAGGCTCGCTCGTTAGGGCTATAGCGGGCGAGGCAATAGGAACTCTCATATCGGAAGGAGTCGCGGCATGAATGCGGTAATGGAGACTTACAAGCGGATGAATATCGCCCCTGTACGCGGACGGGGTAGCTGGCTCTTCGATGATAAAGGTAACTGCTACCTGGACTTTATCGCCGGTATAGCGACCAACTCTTTAGGGCATGGCCATCCGGCACTAGTAAAAGCAATCCAGGCGCAAGCGGAGGAGTTGATCCACTGCTCGAACCTCTACGAGATACCGCTCCAAACCGAAGTCGCCAGGCTTCTCACCGAAGCCACCGACCTTGACAAGGTCTTCTTCTGCAACTCCGGCACCGAAGCCGTCGAGGCCGCGATATAGCTCACCCGCAAGCACGCCTACGAAGAGTATGGCCCCGATAAAAACGAGATACTCACCTTCACCCAATCCTTCCACGGCCGTACCTACGGTGGCCTAACCGCGACCGCGCAAGGTGCCTATCACGAGGGATTCGGTCCCATGCTTCCCGGCTTCGCCTACGCTCCGTTCGGCGACTTAGGGGCCGCTAAAGTAGCTGTGGGCCCGCAGACTGCGGCGGTGCTCGTCGAGCCCATCCAGGGCGAGGGCGGCATCAACGATGCGCCGGAGGGCTTCCTCAGGGGCCTGCGCGATCTCTGCGACGAGCACGGGGCGCTCCTGATCTTCGACGAGGTTCAGAGTGGCGCGGGCCGTACAGGCCATCTGTATGCCTACCAGGGCCTTGGGGTGATCCCGGACGTCCTCACCAGCGCTAAGGGCCTGGGTGGTGGCGTACCCGTCGGCGCGGTGCTGGCCAAGGAGGAGTACGCAGCACTCACCCCCGGCAATCATGGCTCAACCTTCGGCGGCAATCCGCTCGCCATGGCGGCGGTTAAGACTGTCATCGAGGTCATAGCCGATCCCGTATTCTTAGAGGAGGTTCGGTTCAAGGGAGCGATCTTAAAGAACGCCCTGAAGCTCATCGCCCGGCGCGTACCCGGAGCGGAGGTACGCGGAGAGGGACTGCTGCTCGGCCTAGATCTCGGCCCCGAGGTCGCACCGAAGGTCTTCGATCAGTGCCTCAAAGAAGGTGTGCTCTTCAACATAATCGGTGGGACTACCATACGGCTCGCCCCGCCCCTCACTGTGACGCGAACCGAGATCCGTCACGCCCTCGACACCTTGCGCACGGCCGTTGATACCCCGACGAGTGCACCGTCCGGCATCTCGCTTGGCATGCCAGCGGCCGCCCAGCTCCGGGCCGCCGTCGCCTAGTGCGGGCCGTCCGACAGCCCGAAGGCTCTCGAAGCTCCTCCCCTCTCTCGGGGCGGGACTGCCTCACCTTAGCCGAGTTCTGTCCCCAAGAGATCCAACATATCCTCGACCAGGCCGAGAAGCTCAAGGCCTTGCGCAAGTCCTGTACTCCCTTCCAACCTTTAAGCGGGAAAACGCTCGCGATGGTCTTCCAGAAGCCCTCTAACCGCACCCGCGTCTCGTTCGAGGTCGGGATGTATGAGCTCGGCGGCCACGCCCTCCCTTTGAGCCCGCAGGAGCTACAAATGGGCAAGCGCGAGACCCCTTCGGACATTGGGCGTGTCCTCGCCCGCTACTCCGACGCCATCATGGCCCGCGTCTTCGACCATGAGGAGATTGAAGAGCTCGCCATAGCCGCAGAAGTTCCCGTGATAAACGGCCTCTCTGCGCTGCACCATCCCTGCCAGGCCCTCGCCGATCTCCTCACCGTCCACGAAGAGTTCGCCACTTTGGAGGACGTCAAGATCTCCTACATAGGCGACGGCAACAATGTCGCCCACTCTCTCGCTGTAGGCTGCGCCCTCACCAGGGCGAAGCTGACCATCGCCCACCCCGAAGGTCACGCCCCCGATCCCAGCATAATGGAGCAGGCCGCCCGACTCGGCGCCTCCCCGAGGCTCACACAAGACCCGCATGAAGGAGCGACCGGGGCGCAGGTTATTTATACTGACGTGTGGACTAGTATGGGCCAAGAAAATCAAGCCGGAGAGCGCAAGAAAAAGTTCGCCTGCTACCAGGTAGACGAAGAGCTGATGAGCACTGCCGCTCCCGACGCCATCTTCCTGCACTGTCTTCCAGCGCACCGAGGTGAGGAGGTAACTGCAGGGGTAATAGACGGCTCGCAGAGCAGAGTATTCGACCAAGCCGAGAATCGTCTGCACGCTCAGAAAGCACTGCTCTATCTGCTTTTGAACTGATTCCGCTTAAAGTTTTTCCGCTCTCCGGTTCCGTCGTTCGCAGTCCGGAGCGCCTCACAGGTCTTCTGTCCGGGTGCTATTAAGGTTGTGGCAACCAGCGCGGGCTATCACCGAGAAGAGTTCGAGAAAGGTGATTAAGTACACAAGATGTGCAGGGTCTTTATGAGTACAGTTAACAGCGATAACCGTTGTCCGGGCGGGAGGACTGATGAGCGAAGAGGGTACGGGGACGCTGAACCAAGAGCAGCTGGATCGCCTGGTCCAACATTTCAACGAGGAGGTCGAGTTTGCCAGGCACATAAAGTTGCAGATTGAGGAGGTCGAGCCGGGAGGCGCGGTCCTATACACGAACGTCGAGGCGACACACCTCAACGGCAGCGGGAGCCTACACGGCGGGGTCTATGCCTCTCTCCTAGACACTGGGATGGGGCTTTCCCTAGCTTCCCTGGTAGGCTTGCGGGTGGCGACAACACAGATGAACGTGCACTTCTTGGAGCCGGTTCGCGAGGGACGCATTACTTGCCGCAGCGAGGTCATCCACAGTACCCGCCGGACGGCGACCGTCGAAGGGAGGGTCTACGACGAGGAAGGAAATCTCGTGGCGATGGGGACAGGGGCGTTTAGGATCTTCGAGAGAAAGGGCAGCCCAATCGTATGAGCCATATAGGGCTAGAAATCAGATGGCTGCCAGGAGTCTTCAAACGCCGCGGAGTAGCTTTCTTGTGCCGAACCATTGTAGTAGTGTCGCGCACGCTGCCTTATGCGAGAATAGGGTTAATACAAGGTTGTAGTTAGGGGAAATACGTAAGGGGTGATGCATTTTGGCCGACAACTTGGTGACCAAGATCTTCAAGGAGCATATGGAGAACGGCAGCGTCGAGCCGGGCGAGGAGGTAGGCCTCCACATAGATCAAGCCCTCCTCCAAGACGCCACCGGTACGATGGCCTGCTTGC
>JAFAPF010000532.1 GCA_019247245.1 Rubrobacter sp.
CCCCGCTCATCGCGAGGGCTTCTGGGCGACAGCCGCCGTATCCCTGACGCCCAGAGAAGGGGTACGATCTGGTTCCGAGGCGTGGATCGGACCCGAGCGTTCCGAGAGCCGTCCGCCCGAGTGTCCGGTTCGCAGGGCTATGATCTCACTGGCTATCGCCGTCGCCGTCTCCTCCGGGGTGCGCGCTCCAATGTCTAGACCAATGGGGCTCGAGATGCGCGCCAGATCCTCCTCCGACGCTCCTTCCTCCTTCAACCGCGCCGTGCGGCTATTGTGTGTCCTGCGGCTCCCCATCGCCCCGATGTATCCCGCCGGGGTTGCGAGGGCGGCTTTCAGCACCGGTACATCGAACTTGGGATCGTGGGTTAGCACGCAGATAACCGTTCGAGCGTCCACGTCGGCGGTCCTCAAGAACTCGTCCGGCCAGGCGACGACGATCTCATCAGCGGTCGGGAACCGCTCGCGGGTCGCGAAGATGGGCCTCGCGTCGCAGACGGTTACGCGATAGCCCATGAACTTGCCGATCCGGGCGACCGCCGAGGCGAAGTCTATGGCCCCGAAGACGTACATCCGGGGCGGTGGAGCGAACGATTGAATAAAGACCGTTACATCCTCCATGCGGCGCTGGCCCTGCGGGCCGTAGTGGCGCATCCCGGTCCGGCCACCCTCAAGCATACCCCTCGCGGCCTCGATAACCGCCCGATCCAGGTCAACGTTACCCGTCGTGCCTACGTACTCCTGCGGCGTTACGAGCAACTTGCTACCCACCCGCGGGCCTCCGACCACCGTCACAATCGCCACCGGCGACTGCTGCGCGAGCGCCGTGTGCCAGCGATCGAGAATGTTCCCCATTACCAGTCCACCCTCTCCACGAAGATGTGTATGATCCCGCCACAGGTCAGGCCTGCTCCAAAGGCTTCGTCGTCGGAGATACCGTAGGTCAGCAGCCTGGGCTCGCCCGTCTCTATGGCGTTCATCGCCTCCTCAAAGACCGCGGGCTCCACGCACCCGCCGCTAACCGACCCGACGATCTGCCCATCCTCGGAGACGGCCATCGAGGTTCCCGGTCCTAGCGGACCGGACCTTTCGACCTTGACGACGGTAGCCACGGCGGCCTGTTTTCCCTTCTCTCGCCACTCTACGACCTTATCAACGACCGGGTTCAACTTGTGCCTCCTTGCTTATCTGATACTGCCCCGGTGATGGCGCGGGCGAGCTTCTCCAAGCTCTCGAAGTTATGTCCCGAAAGGAAAACGTCTATGTAAGGCAGGGCAGCAGCCATGCCCCTTGCCAGGGGTTGGTAGCCAGGCGCGGCTTTTAAGGGGTTAACCCAGATGACCCTATAAGACAGACGCCTCAGGCGCATCATCTGCTCCGCGAGCACTTCCACGTCTCCCCGGTCCCAGCCGTCGGATAGTATCACTACTACCGAGCCGCGAGCCATTCCGCGCTGGCCCCAGCGGTCCACGAACTCCTTTATGGTATCCCCGAGGCGGGTCCCCCCGGACCAGTCCTTGATCGCCCCGGCGGCGCTCTTGAGTGCTCGATCCGGATCCTTGGTGGCGAGCTCTCGTGTTACGCGGGTGAGCCGGGTTCCCAGGACGAATGCCTCTAAAGGCTCCCCGGAGATCACACCCACATGCATGAACCGCAAGAGCGCTCGACTGTAGGGGGCCATCGAACCGGATATATCACACAGGAGCACCACCCGTCGGGGCTGGCTCCTGGCTCGTCGGAAGCGATGGTGCATGGGTTCGCCTCCGGTGCGCAGAGTACTGCGCAGGGTTCTGTGGGGATCATGGCGGCCCTTGGAGGCAGGCTCT
The DNA here is from genome assembly GCA_019247245.1 of Rubrobacter sp. Classification (GTDB taxonomy): domain Bacteria; phylum Actinomycetota; class Rubrobacteria; order Rubrobacterales; family Rubrobacteraceae; genus Rubrobacter_F. Next base: position 1,824 of record JAFAPF010000532.1, read on the forward strand.
AGCCGTCGAGAGCGTCGTAGTGCCCCCGATAGTTTGAGGTCCACCAGAAGCTTGTGCAGCTCGGCAAACTCCTCGGCGGTGTAAAGGGTGAAGTTTTTGGTCCTCAATACATCCACTGGGCTGTAGCGGAGCCGGACTGCCTCCTCGCCTTTCTCGTTCTTCTGAACGGATTTCTTGGGCGGCTGAACGGAGTCGATGGGGGGGGACGAGAGCCTGCGTTTCGGTCCTCGTGGAGTCTGCGGCTTCTTACTACCCTCCCAGAAGACCTCAAACGCCTGGTCGTACAGCTCCAGGTCCTCCCGGCGGGAGCAGAGCGTCACCCGCCCTGCCCAGTAGACATCCTCGCGGCGGGTGGGATCGAGCTCTTCTAGGGCGCGGGTAAACTCCACCACCCGGTCGGTGCCCGCCGCCAGCCCAGCTCGCCGCAAGAGGCGGCCGAAGGCCACCGCCGTATGAAGCATCGGCGGCGCTTGTGGTGTTTTATGCACCGCCGGCTCCCGTGAGCAGGCTGACGCTTGCGCCCAAGGCTCGCTGCTGATCCTCGTGATACTTTACCACCGAGCCTAACGTGGCTTCGATCAGGGCCTCGTTGAGCTCCTTGGCGCCTAAAGCCACGAGCGCTTCGGTCCAGTCCAGCGTCTCTGCCACCCCAGGTGGCTTGTAGAGGTCCATGTTCCGCAAGCCCTGTACGGCCGTCGCTACCTGCTGGGCCAGGTGGTCTTCGGCTTCGGGAACCCTCAGGCGCACGATCTCTACCTCCCGCTCCAGGCTTGGATGGTCTATGTAGAAGTACAAACAACGACGCTTGAGTGCGTCGTGGACTTCGCGGGTCCGGTTCGAGGTGAGGACCGCCACCGGCGGCCGCTCGGCTCGTATGGTGCCCACCTCGGGGACGGTGATAGCAAACTCTGAGAGTATCTCTAATAAGAACGCCTCAAACTCGTCATCCGCCCGGTCGACCTCGTCTATGAGCAGGACCGGCGGGCTCGGCCCCCGATGCTCCAGCGCCTGCAAGAGCGGCCGGCTCACCAGAAACTGCCGGGTGTAAAGCTCGTCCTCGAGGTTCTCCCGGTCTTCTGGCGCACCCAAAGCCTCTGCCGTCCGGATGTGTAAAAGCTGGCGGGCGTAGTCCCACTCGTAGACGGCCTGGTGGACGTCTATGCCCTCGTAGCATTGCAGGCGGATCAAGGACGTATTGAGGATCCTGCTGAGGACTTTGGCGACCTCGGTTTTGCCAACCCCGGCCTCACCTTCGAGAAAGAGCGGGCGGTCGAGTTTCAGGGCGAGGAAGATGGCCATACTTAGGCCCTCGTCTGCCAGATAGTTGTCTTCCTTAAGCCTCTCCTGAAGCTCCAGGGAATGAGAAACGCCGGGAGGCAAGGCCCCCCGGCGTCCATTGTAGTTGCTCAACGGCCCAGGGCTTCCTCGACGGCTCGCCGGGTCCACACCCGGGCTAGGTGTCGCCGAAACTCAGCCGAAGCTGCGTCGTCTGAGGTGGGACTGGTACCTTCGTCGGCGGAGTTGGCCGCCTCCGCGATCTGCTCACTGCTCGCCCCAGAGAGCGCCTGCTCGGTAGTGGAAGCCCTCAAGGGAGTTGAGCCCATGCTGGTCAAGCCAATACGGGCCCAGTCGATGTTGCCGTCGGATTTCTCGACTACCGCCGCCACGCCCACTATCGCCCAGTCTTGGGACCGACGGCTGAACTTCTTGTACGACCAACCGGTGTTCGAACCGAGCTTGGGAACACGAACCTCCGTTATCACTTCCTGGGGCTCGAGGTCCGTGAAGAAGTATTCCTTGAAGAACTCCAGGGCCGGAACGGTCCGCTCGCCATCGGGCCCCTGGATCACCAGCTCCGCTTCGAGGGCGCACATCACGCTCGGCATGTCACCTGCGGGGTCCCCATGAGCCAATGTGCCGCCGATGGTACCCCGGTGCTGGACCGATGGATCGCCCAAGAGCCCGGCGGTGTAGCCCAAGATGCCGCAGTGCTCGTTGACTAGATCGTTTTTGAGGATCTCACGGTGCCGGGTCAGGGCCCCGATGGCCAAGTGGCCCTCCTCTTCGCGGACGTAGCGCAGGTCGTCGAGGAAGCTTATGTCAATCAAGGCCGCGGGCGCTGCCAGCCTGAGCCGCATGAGCGGTATAAGGGAGTGCCCGCCGGCCAGAGGCCTAGCCTCCTCCCCATACTGGCCCAAGAGCTCTATGGCGTGGTCAACCGATTCGGCGACCTCGTAGTCGAAAGGTGCCGGATGCATTACTGATCACCTCCATGCTCCACGTCGGGCGCGCTAGCCTCGAGCGAGGCATCGGCCACCCGCTCCCCGGCCTCCTGTCCCTGAGCGTTCCGTATCGCCTTCCACACCCGCATCGGCGAGGCAGGCATGTCTATATGCTTCACCCCGAAAGGCTCTAAGGCGTCGATGATGGAGTTAATGACCGCCGGAGCACCGCCTATGGTTCCGGCTTCGCCCACGCCCTTGACCCCCAGTGGGTTGCTCGGGGACGGGGTGACCGTTCGCTCTAGGGTATAGTTCGGCAGCTCCGGTGCGCCGGGGACCATATAGTCAACCATGGACGCGGTGGTAAGAATGCCGTCCTCGTCGTAGACGGCCCCTTCGTAG
>JAFAPF010000543.1 GCA_019247245.1 Rubrobacter sp.
AAGGGGGATTCTCCGACCAGCTCTATTCTAAAAACGACCGTTTATGGCACAAACCTCAGTATCGAAAAGGAACGTTTTCGGAACACGTTACTCCCCCACTAAAAACTGACGGTCTTACGCTTACAGAACTGTTTCAAAACCCATACCGAAGTCAACGTACCAAATTCAACATACCAAAACTTCCTACTTTTAATAAGTTATGAGACAGCACTACGCGTAGCTACAGTGTATAAGTCCTCTCGCATCTTTATCAACCACCGCTCCATGTTGTGGTGTGGCTTGTCGCCGCCATTAGTCCCGAAAACCCGCTTTACCTCCTGGGTGACCGGGTTTTATTCACGGGTCTCCTCTATATGAGTTTCCGGGAAAACCACTTAGCGGCAACTTGTGAATAAGGGGCTCACTAGTGCCGCTTCTAGAAATTCTCGGACCCTTCGTAAGGTTAGGCTCCGAGTACCCTAGGCTCCCCCTGTGAACGAATGGATCTCCTCGCTGAGGTTCGGGTAAGCCCCTACCAGGGCCTCGATGTCTCCATGCTCTACATCTGCCGGCTCTACTCCCAGCCACTACTCGGTGCTAGCTAGGAGCCTCAACCTGCCGCTCCTGCCTTCAAGCGCGATGTGTGGAAGGTGCCCTCGGGTATGAGCAATTGTGGGCGCATCTCCGAGCGAAGGTCCGGTCCGACGGTGGCAATGGCACCGCCGCCGTCGGGATAGAGCATCAGGGCTTCCAGCGGGTCGCCCAGGTAGTGGTGGTAGAGCTGGTCGGAGCGTATCCGGTGCATGACGATCTGGGCGTCCGGGGTGACGAGGAAGTAGAGCGCAGACGCGTAGGGGCGATCACCCGTATCCTAAGCTTTAGGCAGTGCCTGGGCTGGGATCCTCAGAGAGAGAGCTGCGGTAGGTTTCGGCGACGAAGCCGCACGTTGGGTGCTCTGCTCAAGGCCGAGCATCGACTTGATCTCGTCTGGCGTCAGGCGTGTTTCGAGGTTCATTGTCTACTGTTCCTGCTGTTCCTTATCTGCTTTAGATCGCCTCACCTTACCCCTGACATAGGGAGACCAGAACCACCCTGCATTCGTGCCGCTTCCTACTACTTGTAAAGCCGACAACGTTGCGAGTGACCGAGAATTATGGCTTATCGGCAGTTTACGCCTGTTGGTAGTTACAAGGAGAAGAGGGCCAGGCAACGAAAGGAGAGGAGGGTCCGGCCCTCACGAGAGCAAGTCTCTTCCTACCCTCTGGGCTCTCGGGATACACCCGTCCCCCGGTAAGGAAGTACATGAGACACGGTGGGGGACGGGCCGATAAAAGATAGCTCTCGCTGGAGGTTGGAATGATACTTGCAGATAACACTATCCAGCGAAGTTACCTGTTAAGAGCCATTCTACGCTCCTACACCTCATGCAACAATATAGACAAAAGAGGAGAAGAGTCCCTGGCAGCGCGGCACGAGCGAGAACACAAACGGGCTGCTGCGACACAGTACCTGCCCAAGAAGAAGAGCGACCTCTCAGGGTACGGCCAACACGACCTCGACACGATCGCGCTGAAGCTCAACGGTCGACCCCGCAAGACCCTCGCCTACCGCATCCCGGCTGCTACACTGGCACAGACCGTTGTGCTCACCAATTGAATCCACCGCTGCTTTTCGTAAGATCTCCTGCTGTTGGCGAAGGACCTTGTTCTCCTTACGCAGCTTCCTCAGCTCTTGGCGTTCTTCGGTGGTGAGCCCTTCGCGTTCTCCTTGATCGATGTGAGCCTGCTTGACCCAATTGCTCAAGGAGTTGTCTGAAACCCCCAACTCCTTTGCGATCTAGAAGATGGACCTATTATCCGAAGAGCGGATCACCAGTCGGACCGCTTCTCGCTTGAACTCTGAGGGATATTGTGGCTTTGTCCCTGGTACTCAAAACCTCCTTTTGAGGATCTACCATCCTCAATGTTCGAGTGTCCCTGAAGCCGGAGCAAGTCCAGGAGAGCCTCGAGGGCGCACAGATATATGTAGCGTTTTGCGACCTTCGGCCACTTTTGCTGTGACCTTTGGTGGATTTTGCTGCCATACCTATTGACAGCTTCGGTTTCTACGGATAGTAAAGATGTTGACTGAGTAGCATGGTTGCATTGGCCCTGTGGGAAAGGCAATGGGACAAGCATAAGGCAGGAAAGCGACCAAAGACTGGAGCAACAATCATGGAAGCAAATGGCAACCTTCGGACAGCCATCGTTCTGCAAGGTGGCGGCGCTTTGGGTGCTTACGAATTCGGCGTGCTCAAGGCCCTTTACGAAAGGCGGCCCGGTTTCGAACCATCAGTAGTAACCGGTATATCGATCGGCGCGATCACCACAGCCGTGCTCGCCGGTGCCAAAGACGATCCGATCCAAGCGCTCGATCAGCTCTGGGGAGAGAAACTGACGGTGCTCCCACCCTTGCCACCGTTTTTCCAGCAAGCATACCAACAATTGGTCCCAACCGAACTCCAACGGGTCCAGGAACAGTTCCTAGGACTTGTGGGCAACCCCGGCATGTACCAACCACGCCTAGACAATCTCTATGCCCCATGGCTCTCGACCAGCGTTTATGATCTTGCGCCGCTGAGGCAAACCCTTACCGAACTGGTGGACTTGCGAAAGCTGAACAACGGTGGAATCCGTGCAGCGGTGGGTGCCATCCAAGTCGGGACATCCTTGATCAAGTATTTCGATAACCGCAACGGTGGATTGTCCTTCGAGCGTGTCATGGCTAGCGGCAGCCTACCACCCGGCTTCCCCATGACCGAAGTCGATGGACACTATTATTGGGATGGGGGGCTGTTTTCCAATACGCCCCTAGGGGCAGCGATCAACCGTCTAGAACAGTGCGAACCAGATAACCCAAATATCCGGAGGGAATTGATAGTCGTTGAGTTATTCCCGATGGATGCTCCGATCCCTAAGGATATGCCGAGTGTACTGAATCGCATGGCACAGCTTCAATACACCAGTCGACTTAGGATGGATAGAAACTTCTTCCAAAAGATCGATAAAATGGTTGATCTTCTCCAAAAGATTCATGACACACTTCCCGAAGACAGCCCCATTCGTCAGGATGAGGATTACAAAGAGCTTAGAAGCCATAAGAAAATCGACGCGTTTCAGGTTATCAGTGCTGAGCTGCCGCCCGAGCTCTCGAATGCATCAGACTTCTCTGAACCTTCGATAGAGGGAAGGATCGAAGCTGGTTATCAGAGTGCTATCGAACACCGGATATGGGAGCCTACCAGTACCTGAGAGAAATAGACGCAAGCGTGCCGAGCTGGAAGCGACCGAGTTGAGAGAAGTGGGTTTCTGCCCGACCAACATTTAGCCTCAAAACACCACTGAAATAGGGTGGTCTTTTCTAGTTCGTCAAACCACCCCCAAACATCCTACTTAGTAGAAACCTAGCCACAAAGTGCGCGACCCATAGCGGGA
>JAFAPF010000028.1 GCA_019247245.1 Rubrobacter sp.
CGAACCCGATCCAAGTAGGCTTTTTGGCTTGCTTAAACCAGAAGACAAAGACAGACACACCGTCTTGCAGAAGCAGGTGCAGGACGTGCCGCTTGAAGTATTTCGAAGCTTATCTGCGAACGACGTCCTGTTTATAGATAGTTCTCACGTCGTGAAGCTAAGAAGCGATGTTGGACATATTTTATTTAATATTCTACCAGAGCTGAGACCAGGAGTAATTATCCACTTCCACGACATTTTTTGGCCTTTCGAATATCCGAAGGAGTGGACATTAGCAGGTATAGCGTGGAACGAGTCCTACTTCCTGCGCTCCTTCTTACAGTTCAATGAGGCTTTCGAGATCGTGTACTTCAATTCGTTTATTGCGAAGCGCTATACAGATATATTACGGGAACAAATGCCACTATGTATAAGGGAACTACGCAGCTCCCTTGTTGCTACAGAACCAGCAAGCCTTGGGCTATATACTGCACCATCCAGCCTATGGCTAAAGAAAGTGTTCTAACGTACTAGCTTAGACTAACTGGAAAATTTGCGTGTACAGCCTCGTCGCAGAGGTTGATCCGGTAGGATCAGTACTCGAAAAAGCCTTGGTAGATCATAGCCATATCAGTCAGGAATACCACGCCATTTAACAGCGTCTGGTGTGCGCTGCGGTTCTTCGCAAGCCGCTATTATCTTCGAGGCTACCGCTTCGAGCAGGTGGAAGCCCAGCAAGTAGGAAGGTAGGTACGATAAATTCCCAGGTCTTACTTCGATCAGCTTGTGTACTCTATCTCCTTTGTGCGCCGCTACAGTGTGTTGCAATGCTATTGACCCAAACCGAGCATGCTCTCTTTGGAATGCTAGGGTTGCCAAGATCTACTACCTTCCCGCATGAATCTTTAAATGAGTATCTATACGACTGTCCTCTATGGTTTGGGTCAACTTCAGTGCAAAGCGCTGTGGGCAGAAGCATCCAGGTGAAGAAGATGACTCTCGGCTCAAGGCAAAGTGTTCGTTTTACCTGGTCAACTGCACATGGGAGTTTCGCCTCGCTGCCGGATCAGCGAAGTGCCAAAGGAGTTTCGAGCGGTGCAGCCGCAGATCGGGAGCCAGAGGACTCTTATTCTCAGCTTCTTGTAATCTGCTGCTTGAGCTGTTCCCTGTAAAGTCTTCTGTGCTGACGCAGCATCCTAAGGTACTGCCAGAAGCTCGGCGTTGTAAAAGACCGTCCGCCCGTCTGGGGTTTTGCACTGGCCGTGAACTGAGGGAAGTCTTTAAGCACCTTTGCTATTCCCTTGTCGCTCACTTCGTATAGGCGAGCGTAGTTGTAAACGACCGTCTCTCGTAGCGTAGGCTTCAGACGTATGGGCATCCTCTCCTGGTACAGGATATCACCGGTATCTATGTGGCGGTCTATTTTGTGGATGGTGTAGCCCGTCTCGAGAGAGCCTTCGTAAAGCTGCCAGATAATGCTTTGCGCTCCCTGAAACTGAGGCAGGACTTCGTGGTGGATGTTGACCATCCCATACTCTGGCACCGAGAAAACCCGCTCTCCTATATACGGGTTCTCCAAAGATATTCCGAGCTTGGCATCTGCTTCGGTGAACAGATCAATCGTCCGCGAATTGTTGACACAGGGAGTCCTCTCCAAGGGGATACCGAACCGCTCTGCTACGGTATGCAAATCCTCGATGTTCAAACGGGTGTGCACCTCATGGGTAAACCAGGGGCGCATTCTCACGCCGTTGAGGGCGCCGAGCACTCCTATCTTCAGGGTTTTCTTGATCTTGCGCCTACGCTGCTTCTGTGGGTTGAGGTTCTGCTCTTCGCTGTACACGACCATCGCTATTTCAATCTTCGGTTCTTCTACAAGACGTGGGATACAATACGAGGCCAAACCACGGAGGGAGCTGGTCAGGATAATTACGCGCACTCAAGCCCCTCTTTGTATAACCTTGCTCCATTCCGGAGGCCACTCGTCGTCGTGTGTCGACGCCCTCCGGCTGTTTCTCGCCATAAAGTACAAGGTATGATTTGGGGGCCAGACGGCTACAATGTGGTCCCTTCTTACGCAAAGTTCAATCTTCTGCTTCTCCGAGCGAGCTACATGGCAGCCCCTCTCCGCTGAGGCGCACGATTCGAACCCCACCTCAAAGACGATTCTGGCGGGGACCGGCCCAAAATGAGAGAAACGCCCAAAGGGCCAAGAAAAGTGTTTGGGTTCCCCTACCCTCTCAGCCAACGCCTCGAAAGAACCCCCTATCTCGTCTTGCATCTGCTGGACTGGTATTTGGGCCAGGTTAGGATGGGTCATGGTGTGGGCGCCGACCTCGTGTCCTTCCTCTAAGAGTGTATCCAAGTCGTCCCAAGAGAGAAACTCCATCGGCGGCTTATTCAACGTTTTAGAACAGAACTCCTCGATCTTTTGGTAGTCAGTTTCGCCAACTATAGAGGGGCAGACAAAGAAGCACCCCTTCGTCCCGAACTCACTCATTATCCTAGCGGCACGCAAACAATTTTTCAGGCCGTCATCAAAGCTGAATGCCACGTACGGTCCCTCATCGATGTTTCCTTTCATGACCCTCTCTACCGCCTCAGAGTAGCCGATTACGCGGTGCCCGGTGCCCAGCAGGGTGCGCAAGAGGAGGCGGAAAGAATCCTCCTCATCTTCAAAGACGTGGTGTAGGTATAGGAATTGCACCCTCTCTTTACTCAACGCCAATGCCATTTGCCCTGTTACTCTATAGGATGTATCTAGCGTAGATAGAGCAGCGTGTCTGAGTACGCTGCGAAGACTAGTGGAGCGTATCTGCCGATATCGTGTGGCATATCTTCTATGTTCCAATACTGCTTCTCCCAGCGAAAGACAAAACGCCGACAAAGATTTCAGCAAAATTCCTAAAGCCGGAACTCCACCGAGCCACCTCTCTACTCTAGGTACACAAGCCGATAACCGATAATATATAAGCAAAACGAGCTTTACACAAAAACTCCCTTGTAGCGCGACACCTCGCGGTAGAGCTTCTTAAATCCCAATATGGCCCCCTATACGGATTTTGTAAAGTCCCTGGCATCCCAGCACAACCTTACAGCGAGTTGCAAGATATTGGCCTGGCTAGCCTCGCTCTTTAGCATTTAGCGTTCGACAGCATGTGTTGCTTGCGTGAGTAGGTCTTCCGAGTAAGCACAATCCACTTATGATGTCTCATGGGTCAATATCACTGCAAAGCGCTGTAGAGATTCATGTGGGAGGGTAGTGGACCCCTTCAAGCCTATCATTCCAAGGAGAGCATGAGATCGGTTGGGATCACAATATCTTTGCAACACACCGTAGAAGAGGGGAGACGTAAGCACAGTGATTAAAGCGTAATTGGCTATGCGCTTGGTTTTGCGATGACGTTAAGCATGCGGCAGCACGGGCGTGCATACAACGCTTTGCACTGATATTGACCCATAGGGTATAGGGTAGGTGTATGGATGCTTAGTCTTAGTAAATCCAGGCGAGAGGAAGATAGTAAATCCCATTAAGCACCGCATTCCCAAGAGAGCAAATTACTTACTGGGTCAATATCAGTGCAACACACTATAGACATCGTTTCTCAGAGAATTCCTCGTTCCTGATTTAATGGGTCCCATTTATTTTCAGCTAGATCACACAGCCTTGACTAGACGACTGCGTCGCAGTTTGTGCGGGAGTAAGAGCGAAGCGATCATGCTCCATCGCAGCTTGGGTAAGCTCTATAGTTCTCATCCCAGCAGCTTAGCATTTGCAAACAGAGCCGCTATAAGCAGCATGGTCGAGAACGGCATCTATGCGAAGACCACCGCCTTCCCTAAATGTACCAAAACTCAAGCGGTGAGTGCTAAAGCTCAACACCCTGCCTCTAACCATAAGGGAAGCTTACCAGAGGCTCACTATGTTCGCCGAGCTCATCCCTAAGACCGACCTACACCCGACGTAACTAAGTCTCCTTGCTAGGCTCAACATAACCCATAGTTGAAAAGCCTCCGATACTGATCTACTATTGTTTGCTCTTGAGCGCGCTCAAACCCGAAGGCCCGAGCACGCTGCGACCATGTCCGATGCTCTTGCGAACTCATGTCTATACAACTTTGCAGGGCTACCCGAAAACGCTCCGGTTGCTCTAGGGGTAGCTCCCAACCCACCCCCTTACCCTGTAGATCGTGCCAGGGT
>JAFAPF010000073.1 GCA_019247245.1 Rubrobacter sp.
GCCCTGGAGGCGGAGCGCTCGATTACCGCCGAGGGAGTGGTAGGGATCCTGGATCGGTTGTTCACCGAGCGAGGCGAGCCAGCTTATATCCGCTCTGACAATGCCCTCGAGTTCATAGCGGAGGCACTAAGAGGTACTGGTTGGCGACTTCCGGAGTGAAGACCCTCTACATAGAGCCCGGTGCTCCGTGGGAGAACGCTTACTCGGAGACCTTCATCAGCCGCTTGAGAGATGAGCTACTCAACAGGGAGGTGTGTGCCAAACTGAAGGAGGCGAAGGTACTGGCAAAAGACTACCGCGATCACTATAACCAACAGAGGCCGCACGGAGCGTTGGGGTATCTGACCCCGGCGGGATTTGCGACCATTGAAGCTCTGTTGGCACAGAGCTCTGTGCCAACAGAGGACCTGAAGGAGTTAGAATCCGTACCAAGACTCTCATTGTGATTGGTATAGAGAATAGGGGCCGGTCACACCTATAGCGGATTGCAATGATGTTGGACCAGGTGATGCTCTTTTTGGAATGGTGTGCTTGATGGTGTCCCCTATCTTCCTGTGCAGCTCTTCTAAAATCAAGCATCTTTACGCCTACCTCGAATAGTACGGATCAACTTCATCGCAAGGCGCTGTGTAGGACCAAAGTTGTAGAGGGTAGCCACTTCGTGGCGTAGCGTGTGTGCTGGAGAAAAAGTTCAGGGGGACTTTCATCCCCGGCATCTAAGCCAGTTACAAGGTGAAGAAGTTCCATCCACAATACCTTTCATATAGCCTCACGAAAGATTTTGGCGTATTGGGAATAGATTCTAAGCTTCATCGCAAGCCTTAGGGGACCGTCTTTTTCGCCTACATATATCCTGGGGATGTCATACATGCTGCGCTCAATACGCCTCTTGTAAGCGCAGGCATAACCATATCCTGCTCGGCGAACGGCTTCGACCGCCGTGCTATCCAAGCTACCATATGGATAACAGAATCCTTCGACTGCTTTACCCAATACCTCACCAAGAACTTGCTTACTCTCGCTCACCTCTTTTTCCAGCAGCTCTGGCGCAAGAGCTGAGAGCTTCACATGGTTCATGCCGTGAGACCCGATTTCCAGGCCGCGCTCGGAGACTTCACGTACGCCCTCAGCATCGAGTAGCTTCATATTGGCGCCCAAGTCCCAGTCGTTCTCTCTTCCCATCATGCCTCCCAGAACGAATGCTGTAGCCGAAAAACCGAATCTCTCCAGCACTGGTAGCGCGTTTTGCAAGAAATTTTCGTAACCGTCATCGAAAGTAAGGCCTACTAACCCCCTGACGCGCCCCCGGCGAACCGCCCACCCCAGCTCGTGCATGGAGATCCCGCGCCAGCCGTGGCGTTTGAGGTGGCGCATTTGGGCCTCGAACTTCTCTGGCGGAATGCATATCTTGTTCGGGTCGTCGGAGACGCGGGTGATAGCGTGATACATTAGCACCGGAGGCCAGCGTATCATTTGCGGCCTCTTCTGCGTAGCACCCGCCTCGCTTGGTCCTGGAGCTCCTCGAGCTCTTTGATCCCGAGTAGCCTACCTATAAAGAGATAAGTAACACCTATGACCAACCCGCCCAAGAGCAGTGTCACTGGGGCTGGTAGCCCCGAGAAGAGTTCGAGAAGGACGAGTGGTAGAGCACAGGAGCCGGCTAGGAGCACCGCCCCAAATACCCGGACGAAGAAGCTCGCCAGCCCATGTGGATTCACGTTCACGCGGCGCCTCATGTCCCGGATAAGGAGAAGGACCATCACCGAAATGCCCGTGGCGTTCCCCGCGGCCAGCCCGTTAGCCCCTAGGCTCTGCAAGAGGGCCACGTCCACGGCTACCGTCACCGCCAAACCTATCAAGGCTGCCCGAGCCGGGATCCAGATACTGCTCCCGTAGGTGAAGAAGGGTCGGACGACGATGAAGATAAGGGTCTGAGCCAGAAGCCCCAAGGAGTAGATCCTCAAGATAGAGGCCGTGGCAGCTGTGTCTTCGGGGGTGAAAGCCCCGCGCTGGAAGAGGAGAGCTACCAGCTCAGGGGCGAAGATGATCATGTACGCGGCTGCTGGCAGAATCAGGGCGCTCGCCATCTTGAGGTTGTTTTCCATGACCTGTTCGACCTCTCGCGTGCGGCGAGCCGCCGCCGCACGGGCCACCACCGGAAAGGTCACGATCGCCACGGGGTCGCGGCGAGCATCGGAAACTGACCCAGCCGGGCGGCGTAGTTTAACTGGGAGATCGCACCGGGATCTAGAAAGGAGCCCAAGAACCGCTCCACGTAGACTTGGGCGTGGCGGCCGAGCACGAACGCCCCGATCGGGACGAAGGCGGCAGACTCATATAGTAGGGCCCGATCGAGTTTGAAGGAGAGTCGGGGTACGCCTACCTCCCGCACGAAAGCCGGCAGCTGCACCAAGAGCATTAGAGCGCTCCCGAGAGCGAGATCGGAAGAGCGTCGTG
>JAFAPF010000088.1 GCA_019247245.1 Rubrobacter sp.
CTTCACTTTCTGCTTTGCGCTCTCCTCCGTGAAGGGGGGCACCGGCGGCTTGGCCTCACGTTGCTGCTCGGTCTCCTGCACCTTACGGCCTCCTTCCTATCAATTCTACTAGGTAGAACGGTGGTTTCACTCGCGCTTCGCGTCCTACACAACGCTCGTTCTACCCGCTCTACCGGGATGTTATCTAAGCAGTGAAAACCGTTCGGCATTGTTGAACAGAGTAGTTGCTCATCATACCGCAAAGTTTTATATTGGCTGTGGTGGTATTCAAGATCTGAGGGGTAAGGGTGAATCGAGCAGATGATGCTTATTACAGCCGCCCGGGTACCGGAACACTTAAGTCTGTCCTACGATCGTAACGAGTGACAAAGGAGCACAACGCCCATGCATACACAGGTTGGGATCATCGGGGCCGGGCCCGCTGGGCTAATGCTCTCACACCTTCTGCACCTAGAGGGCATCAAGTCGATCGTGCTTGAGGATCGCAGCCGTGGCTATGTCGAGAATCGGATCCGGGCGGGCGTGCTCGAGCAGAACACGGTCGACATGCTGACCGACTCGGGTGTTGGTGAGCGGATGAAGAGGGAGGGCATGGTCCACCACGGGGTCGAACTGCGTTTCGGCGGGCAGGGCCACCGCATCGACATGTACGAGCTCACCGGGGGACGGGCGATCACGGTGTACGGCCAACACGAGGTAGTCAAGGACCTCATCCGTACCCGGCTCGACGCGGACGGCCAGATCCTCTTCGAAGCCGAAGCCGTCAGTGTACACGACCTCGACACCTCGACGCCCAAGATCCACTTCCAGAAGGATGACGAGGACCAGGAGCTGACCTGCGACGTCATCGCCGGCTGCGATGGCTTCCACGGGGTGTGCCGGCCCTCCATCCCAGAGGGTGTGCTCACCGTGTACGAGCGGAAATATCCCTTCGCGTGGCTCGGCATCCTCGCCGAGACACCGCCGTCCTCGGAGGAGCTAATCTACACCTACCACGAGCGCGGCTTCGCCCTGCACAGCATGCGCTCGCCGGAGCTTACCCGCCTCTACATCCAGTGTGACCCCGACGACGATATCCAGGACTGGTCGGACGAACGCATCTGGGAGGAGTTGCACACCCGGCTTGCCACCGAAGAAGGCTGGGCACTCACCGAGGGGCCGATCCTCGAGGAAGGCAGGAGTATCACACCGATGCGCAGCTTCCTCGTCGAGCCGATGCAGTACGGCAGGCTTTTCCTCGCTGGCGATGCCGCGCACGTCGTCACGCCGACCGGGGCCAAGGGGATGAACCTTGCCGTAGCCGACGTCCGCGTTCTCGCGCAGGCGCTTGCCGAGTTCTATGAGTCTGGCCGGACCAGTCTACTCGACCGGTACTCTGAGACCTGTTTGCACCGCGTCTGGCGAGCGCAGCACTTCTCCTGGTGGATGACGTCCATGCTGCACCGCTTCGACGATGAGGACGTCTTCCGACACCGCCTGCAGCTCGCCGAGCTGGACTATGTAGCGAGTTCACAAACCGCGGCGGCGACCCTCGCCGAGAACTACGTAGGCCTGCCTATGGATTACTGGGATTAAGACCCACCATAGCATTCTTAGAAGAGAACGAGTGTCTGCGTGCAAAGTTAGACGCCGAGTGCTCCAAGGGGTTCTGGCGTAGGCTTTTTGGGGGCTAGTTATCTTATAGGGAAGAGGAGAACACACATTGAACCTAGATGAATTTGAGCGCCTCAAGGAATTCGAGAAACGATTTGAGGGCCGCCTCGCCCGAGGTGAGCGACGCCGTCTCCACCGCAACCGTCGTCCTGGCCTGATTTTGGTGAGGATTCTGCTTATAGGGGCCTGTCTTCTACTAGTAGCAGTAATCGTAGATGTGGCCCGCTTTCTGGCGTCCTAAGTAGAGCCACCGTCCTGGCGATCTAGGCTGTTTGGGTGGTAGGTCTGACCCGATGGGAGGTGGAGATCACAAAGAGCAAGATGGTAGTCGGTCAGCGAGTATTAAGAGGCTTATCCAACAGTAACTGACTGCTAAATCGTTGCTTCTCACTCTCTCACGAGAGCTTCGAGCCTCCCAAAGCCTAGCTCGCGGTCTCGACCTCGGAGGATTGCTCAGCCGAGGGCGTTTTCGACTCCCTCACGAACAGCAGTACCACAATGCCCGCGAGGATGATACCTGCGTTCGGCATCACCGCCGCGTTCTACTCTCCCGTCGCGTCTCGCAGCGCTGATGTCTGGAGAAAGGACAGCTCCCATCTCGCCCGCCGATCAGATTCCACATACCAAACGCTGCGCCAAGGAAGGCGGGGGCGGCCACTAGATCCGCAGCGAGCGCCGGGGAGATCGGCTATAGAGCGAAGAAGAATATGGCCTGGAAGAACAGCAGGGTGCCCATTACCGAAAGGGCCTGCCCTCCGGTTATGATGTAGAGGCCGAAGGCTACCCTCAACAGACCTTCTGGCAGGGTAAAAGATATGAGCATTATCTTACGGCCCTACCCTCTACGTTTGGCGTAATCGGCTATCCAGCCCCGATGGGGAACCCTAGT
>JAFAPF010000093.1 GCA_019247245.1 Rubrobacter sp.
GCAGGTTGTGTACTGTGAGTGTGGCCAAGGGCACACGAGAAGACTTCGGACACAGTTCATCATGGAGATGGTGGAAGAGGAAGCGGGGGACACGTTCCATCCCTGGCGCTACCACAAGACACCAGAGGACGCTGAGACGATACCAATCTAAAATGTTCTAAACACAAGAAGGGCCATAGCCCAGTATAGGATTTTGGGCCTTAGACAAAAAAGAAAGGGTCCCGCCGATCTATTGCGGGACCCTTTCTGGACTTGAAGCCACGATTGCTAAGGCATCGGACTTCGCCTCCTTTCGAGCTGACTCGCTTGCCTGCTCTCAACCTTGTATATACCCACGAAGCGCCAAGCGTAAACGTCACTAAGCAGGCGAACGTAGAGCCCACGCTAACACTTCTCGCTTGTCGCCTCACTATGAGGCTAATCATTGCTACCTGGATAAGGTCTCTAAAAAGGCAGCAAATTTCACAGGAAACACACCTCCTTTCTATTACTATCTGCTACATAGCCATCACAGCTAGTAATGATGTAGCACCATGAAAGATAAAGAATGACAAAGCAATAAGACGAGGGAGAAAAGGCTCCCTAGCCTTTTGCTATCCGCTTGTAACTCTTGAGAGGCGCTAGCTACCGATAAGCGTTATTCTCGGCAGCCCATGTCCAGAACAAAACTAGCTGGCCGTAGAATCCGCATTGTGCGAGACACTATAATCCGCCATAAAGATAAGAGTTGATTGCAATCAGCAAGGTTACGCGAGTAAAGGGAATGGAGCGGTATGTCAGAGCAAGAGGGCCAAGGTCTATCATCATTTCGCTACGAATTAGAGAAGCAGCCTCCGAAACCGAACGTGGGCCCCGGAGGCACAACCCGGCAGGCATCAGCGCACGAGTTTCCCGTCTCGACCGGCATCGCTGGTGTCTCCATGCGCCTTGAGCCGGGAGGCATGCGCGAGTTGCACTGGCACGCTAATGCGGCTGAGTGGGCCTACGTGGTCGAAGGCTACTGCCGTACCACGATCTTGCATCCCACGGGCGATTCGGCGACCGATGATTTCGGGCCCGGAGACGTGTGGTACTTCCCGAAGGGATACGGTCATTCGATACAGGGGCTCGGTCCAGGGGAGTGCCACTTCCTCCTCATCTTCGATAACGGATACTTCTCCGAAGATCACACCTTCAGCGTCACAGACTGGATAGCCCACACCCCAACGTCGGTCGCCGCGCAAAACTTAGGATTCTCTGAAGAAGATGTCGCAAGCTTGCCCTCGGGCGAGGTGTACTTCGCTAAGGGGCCGGTGCCAGCACCCGAGGTAGGAAACCGAGAGGTGGGTCTGCAATCTTCTTCTACTAGGGAGCAACGCTCACTGGTCACTACCCACCGGTATCCACTCGAGGCGCAAGAGCCACGCGAGTTCGCCGGAGGAACGATTCGCCTAGTGACGGTAGAGGAGTTCCCGATCTCGACCACCATGGCGGGAGCAATCCTTGAACTAGAGCCGGGTGCGATACGCGAGATGCATTGGCATCCAAACGCTGACGAGTGGCAGTACTACCTTTCTGGGACGGCACGTATGACCGTCTTCATGGCTCAAGGCCACGCCGAGATGGTGGAGTTTGAGGCCGGGGACGTTGGCTACGCGCCGCAAGGGAGCGGGCACTATATAGAGAATACAGGAAATGATGTCTGTCGCTTGTTGCTCACCTTCAACAGTGGACACTACCAAGAGATTAGCCTCAGCGAATGGCTGGCATCTAACCCAACCCAGCTCCTGGCCACCAACTTCGAGATCTCTGAGTCGCTTGCTGAACGCTTTCCCCGAGAGCAGCACTTCATCGTGTCGTGGTCCGACACCCGCTGCTAAAAGCTTATCTCGTGCTCTGTCTGAGCATGCGGCCGTCTATTGGCAGGATACGATGTATGAGTGGGGGGTATGTTAGTTGAGTTTGATGGTTACGCGGCTATTAGCTTCGACTGCTATGGGACGCTAATCGATTGGGAGAGCAGTATATTCTCCGGCCTTCAGCCTGTGCTACAGAACCACGGTACCGAGGCTTCCGATGAAGAGATCCTAAAGCTACATGCTCAGACAAAGCATAAGCTGCAGGCAAATTCAACTAGGGGGAACTACGTCAACTATAGGCACGTTTTGGTGGAGGGTCAGAGAGGCGAGCAGGAGATGGGCTTTCGAACCTGAACCCTCTGAGTTGCGAGCACTAGCTGGCTCTCTAAGGTATTGGAAGCCCTTCTCGGACACTGTTGAAGCACTCAAGGCTCTGAAGGAGCAGTACAAGCTTGCGATCATATCCGACGTGGACGACGGACTGTTCGCTTTGACAGCGTGTCATTTGGAGGTGGAGTTTGATTGGATCATCACATCTGAGCAAGTCGGTACCTACAAGCCTTGCAAAAACAACTTTGAGATAGCTCTCAAGCGGATGGGCATCGAAAAGGGGAAGCTCCTACACGTCGCCGAAAGCCTCTTCCACGACATAGCCCGTGCCACAGAGCTAGGTATCTCCACCGTATGGGTACATCGCCGCACAGGAAAGGAGGGGTTCGGTGCGACCTCTCCGACCAGCGCCAAACCTGACCTTGAGGTACCCAACCTCAAGACCTTAGTCTCTGCGGCTTACCTGTAGTTAGATATGTGTTGGTGCTTCCTAATTGCTAGTATGAATTACTGGGCAGAGGCTGTGCGCAAGGCTCTAGAGAACGAATTGTTCACCATCCAGCAGATTACCTCGGATGTAAAGGAGTAGCTGGCTGATTGTTCAAAAAGACAACGAAGCTTTCTTGAGGTCGCCTAACAGTATTAATCATAACAACTGAGCCGTCGTGGCATATCCGCGGTGCTAACCACTAGTTCGCTATCTGAAGTTTGTTCCAAAAACGCACGTTTATGAAACAAGGGTGCAGTATCAAAAAGGGTCGTTTTTCGCACAGTGGGGGGATTCCACTTTACCTCCTGCAAGGCGACTACGTGCAGTGCACGTAGTCGCCTTGCTCAGGGCAGGTGAGGGTATCCGATCCACGATTGATGTTAGGAGTCTAACCGTGGGTCCGCCTCGTCGCCGTGTTGGTGTGGCGGCGAAACTGCAGACATAAACAGCTCTACTAAGGAGGGTACCTCCACGCTGGCCCTTTGGCGGGTTTCCCTCGGATCACCCCACAGACCCTCTAGGAGGTAGCTGAGTAAGGGGCCAACAAATTGGCGCTGCACGATTCTCACATCCGATATCTCTACAACAGCAGCAATCTGTGCAGATTCGAGCAGATGGCTGAGCGCATTAGCACCCCGCTCGATGACAGAGGCACGAAGTAGATTAGGCAGTTCGGGGAACTCTCTAGACTCCGCGAGGACCACGCGTACAAGATCGAGGTAGGTCGGATCCAGAATACGGTCCAAGATACGCTCCGCAACCGTGATTAGGGTTGCCCTTAGCTTGGTAGGCGTCAGAGAGGACTGTGGTTGGAGCTCGAGGAGGTCTGCTTGAAGTCGTTCAGCCATTTGGCCAAGTACGCCACTGAATAGCTGGCTCTTGCTTCCGTAGTAGCGGTAAACCGTCTGTTTGGAGACATTAGCCTCAGCGGCTATCGCATCCATGCTCGTCTTGCTAAATCCCGATTGCAGGAACAGACGCTGAGCAGCCACCTGGATATCTTCGCGCTTGCGGCTAGTCTCACTTCGTTGGGCTGGCACATTCACAGCCTATGAATTGTACTAGAGCGCCAAGTATTGTACTATACCGTCTAGTATGATACTGCACCGTCTAGTATGAAATAGCTCTCTACGGAAGGAGGAGATGAGATGCCCTCTCGCCTAACTCAGGTACTCGTCGTCGCTGCAACCTTGGTCAACAGCATCCTGGCAGGCAGCAGCGTAAACGGAATGCTAGTGCAGCGGCCAGCATGGCAAGAGACTGGTCCTCTTAGGTGGGCAGCTTTCAGCCAACACGCGGACCTGGCGGCTGGCCTGGTTCTCTACCCAATGGAGGCCATTACTGGAACCCTACTAAGTATCGCCGTAGTGGTGAGCTTCCTTCGCGATCGGCGTGAACCCCGCTCTGCTGCGGTTCCCATCTATGGAGCTGCCCTCATGACTATTATGGTGCTACTTGTTACCACTCAAGCAGCGCCCATTATGTTAAGCGTTCCTACCTTGGGAGACGATGCGGCTGCTCTTCAGCAGGCAATGGACGGATTCCAGTTCTGGGGCAATATCCGAGGAGCGTTCCATATCCTCGCTTTCGCGGCCAATCTTTGGTCGCTGGTGCTCGTTATGAGGTCCGCGAGTGGGAGCCCAATCTCACTAGGAAGCAAGCCTTAGCCGAGAGCTATGACGAGAGGTAGAGAGGCTGTGGAAGTTGCATCGCCTAGAAGTAGCCTGGATGCAAGCAAAGTGCTAAGGAGGACACTGTACTGTCAGTCGATTTGCTAATCTCCGTGCATGTCCTGGCTGGTCTCACCTGCGTCGTTGCTGGCGCCACCTCTGCGCTGGCGAAGAAACGTCGAGGACTGCACCCTATTGCAGGCCGCATCTACCTCCCTCCTATACCATCGTCTTCGGCACTACGACCGGTATAGCCTTCACTCACAGGGAGCAAGACGATTATCTGTTTTTCATCGGCGTCGTTGGTTTCACCTTGGCCGCCATCGGGTTGGCAGCACAGCAGGGATACCCGCACTTCTCCACCCTGGTGCACATCGTAGCGATGGGAGGGTCGTACATCGGGCTTCTCACCGCGTTCTACGTCGACAATGGCCCAAAACTGCA
The DNA here is from genome assembly GCA_019247245.1 of Rubrobacter sp. Classification (GTDB taxonomy): domain Bacteria; phylum Actinomycetota; class Rubrobacteria; order Rubrobacterales; family Rubrobacteraceae; genus Rubrobacter_F. Next base: position 4,773 of record JAFAPF010000093.1, read on the forward strand.
ACTGTTGCAGCACTTACCCGCTGTTAGTTTTTGGTTGCTTTCCGGTGCGGTAGGTATTCCACTCATCGTGCGTGCGCTAGCTGGGTATCGTGGCCAACAAAAGAAGTGTCACGACCGGGGAACCTTGCGCCACAACCCGTCGTGAAGGTTTAGAGGAGCTCGAATACTCTTAGCCAGCAAGTCCTTCAAAGTTTTTGTTCCTAAAACGGTCATTTTTGAGACAGGGCAAAATACTGCTCCTAACCTGTTAAGGTGCAACGCGGCGATCAGGAATAAACCATATCACAGTTACTGCTATAACAAGTGCATATGAAATCCACGGATAGATAAAAGCTGTGGCTAATGAGAGGACATAACATAAAAGGGAGATCTTGCCTTTCGTATCGTTACCCAAAGCTCTAGCGAGATTTGAGTCCTTTCCTTGATGCCTGATAATCGCCCGCTCAAGTATTTGATAAGCGGCCGCCGCAAAAAGAAGCACTGCACAATACACTGCTGTAGGCCACGGCTCTCCAACATGGTCACCTAGCCACTCTGTGGCAAAGGGTATAAGAGAGAGCCAAAAAAGAAGATGCAAATTCGTCCACATTACCCCTGCGTTCACACCCGAGGTTACGCTCATCAAATGGTGGTGGTTGTTCCAGTA
>JAFAPF010000182.1 GCA_019247245.1 Rubrobacter sp.
TTCCGCTACAACAATCGTGCTGATGAGCGCGGGCTGTTTGCGGCTATCCTCGATCGGATTGAGAAGGCTTCTCCTGAGACTCCTTCTTCTTAGTTGCCTTGTCGAGCAACCCAAAGAAATCGTCTTTTGTAGGTAGTGGGATTTCCAAACCCTTCTCGATCTTTTGGCTCGGCTCGCCTTCTCTGGCAAGGGAACGTTGCTTGTGCGTCTCTGGCACATCTTCATTCTATTCTTCCAAGAGCTGAATGACCATCGACCTTAGTGGACCTCGGGCTAAGATTGATAGGGCACGTGAGCATTGTAATGCTCTGGAAGGAGAGATTAATCCAGTCCTCGACGGCAAACGCCACGCTCTTCAGCTGAGAGCCAAGTGTGACCTGGATTCGGGTTATCACATATTTCGGGTCGAAGATTCCGACTCAATGGCGGCTTCGCGTCGCTTTGTTGCTGGGAGACATCGTTCACAACCTGCGGAGCGCTCTCGACCAACTCGCCTGAGAACTCGTCCTCAATCATAGTGGACGACCCGTGAAGCCCACCCAAACATCAACATCGAATTCCCTATCAAGTTCCATCGCTCTCAACTCACTAGCACATACACCTTCAATAAAGTCTCGCTTAGTGACCGTACACGCATCGAGAGCGTGCAACCCTATAGCGGAATGGGCAACCCGAAACTGCATGGACTCGCAGTCCTCCACCAGCTCTCCAACCGGGACAAGCACAGAGCCCTTAATCCAATGCTTGTTTCGACCTCCTATATCACGTGGCACGGCACTGTTTTGGAGGCACCCGGAGCCCGTGAACTCGACTGGGAGTTCATGGCCAGCGGGAAGAACCTGAAAGTCGGCACAGAGCTTATGAAGGCCAGACTCCCCTCCGATGTTGATGATGAAGTGGAAGTGGCAGGCTATGCATTCCCCAACATAAAGCTTCCACAAGGGAACGCTGATATTCTGCGAGGCGTCTGCATAATGTTCAACCTTGTGGAATCTATTGTTAGCGAATTTGTCAGACTCTACGGAGTCTAAAGCTTTGTTACCCAAACTAACCTCCTTTCCATAGTACTGCCGTCAAAGGCATAGATACCAAAACAAACGGTACGGCGACGAAGCCGACGCCGTAGAGCGCCATCAGGAGCGGCACTTGTCCGGAGGCTCTATCACCTCAACCACGGCGCCGGGCGACGGGCGCACCTCAATAAAGCCAAGCAGCTGGTCTACAAGCAGGGTGAAGAGGAACTTTAAGGGATATACATAGAAAAGAACGATAAACAGCAAGATAGCGTTCAGGAGCACCGTGAAGGTGTCCTGAAGACCATACCACCAGAAGAATTCGAATTGCTCGAACCATACCGTGAGAAGTAGCGCGAAGCAGACCACGAAGGCGAAGAACCCCTGTATGGTTGCGAGCAGTTCGTCGAATGTCCTGGGGACCTCTAGGGAGACCACCAGTAAGGTGACCGCAAAGGCGAGGACGGCGTTAGAGAAGCCCTCGATACACGTGACTTCCTCGCCTTGCCAGGTGAAACCCTCCTCCACGCGCCAACCTCTTGCGTAGCACCTCTTATCATCACCCCGCAGCTTCGGTAAAGATCCTTACCACGCTACCGGATGATACAGCAGCGACAGCAGTATGACGTTTCTCACCAAGCGGTAGCCAGACGTTCGTTAACCGGGCTGAGGCAGACGTCGGTAGATGGAGTGCACCAAAGTGCTTATAGGTAGGAAGTGAACCAGCAGATAGCGAATACCCTACGGGTGTCGAATAAGATCTCGTGGCTAACCAGACGCTGCGCGAGCTAGCGCGCACCATCGCACCATGCACCATATATAGGTGCCTCACAGGGACGCCCACCAGTGAGACGGACGAGACCAGGGTGCTTGTGCACCGTCTCTTCCCTCATCACGCTCGAGTTGGTCTCCCACTCCACACAACGGATACTAACCGGTGCCGCTCAAAGACCAGACTCTCTCCCGGACGGAGCAGCTCGCGGGGTACCGGCATCAGGGGGAAAGCAGTTGCGTATCGGTCCACAACCGAAGAGTTTATCGGATGCTTGTGATCTCCAATCAAGGGGTGCAGATTACGCCGTGATCGCTTAAGGTGGGGGTTTTGAGCATAGGATGGGCCCCATTGAACATCCGGGCTGGCACCCCCTCCTACACCCAGAAGCCCTGCCCGGTTCTTATATTGTTCGCTAGCCAGCCCACCATGTCAAACGCCCAGGATTTGGCCATCATGAAGCTGGAAGAAGCATTCTAATATCCACGCTGTCGATCCGTCGTGGTTCTTTCTGGCGTGGTCGGTTCATTGGGGCTCCACGTAAGGCTCACAACCCCATAAGGCTCGGTGGTGCTACCCGACTTGAGCGCTCTACCATTTTCCAAGATTTGCAAACTTAGCTGGTGATTGTTGTTAGCGATCTTGGCAACCGTAACGAACACGAAGTCCGCCAAACGAGGGTCGGTACGAGCCTCAATCTTGTAGTCGACAGGAACGGATCCGGTAACCGGGCGGCTCGCATCGAGGGTGCTGAACTGGCCAGAGAACTGTTCGCCGGTTGAGCCTGACACCCTTATAGTTAGTGTTTCTTTGTCTTCGCTCGAAGAAGACGATGGTGTGGTAGCGGGCTGCTGATTAGCACCTTGCTTTTGCGCTTTTCCGGTTTGCTCAGAAGAAGCTGTCTCGCGGTTCTGGGACGCATTAGTCAGAGCATAGCTGACTATGCCGAAGCATATCACCAGCACCATCACGAGCCCCAAAATCTCACGCCAGCTCACTGGCATCCTCTTAACCCCGTTCGTCTACCAGTTTATCCTGCTTAACCACAAGCGACACCTCTCACACTGTTACTTAGGTACGCTGACGACCCGAAAAGCCAGCCATCATGGAAAGTATCAGCAACAGCAAGTGCCCTTAGCTTGCTAGGAAGTGGAATGCGACCCACGTTAGCCCACCTCCAACAAGCGTGCCGAGCGCCAGTTCTAAAGTACTATGGCGCCCCAACACCATCCTCGCCCACCATACCAGAGGCAGGATCGGTATGACAAGCGCCCCCCACACACCGGAGATGAAGATCAGGCATACGGAGGCTCCTGCCACACCCGCCGCGTGTAGTGAGAGCTTGAGGAAAGGAGTAAGGAGTGCGAAGGCCACAGTTGCCAGGGAATAGGAAAGCAGGACCGTACGTAGTAGAGCAGGCGCTCCGAGGAGGGTGACTAGGACCCAGGTTCCGGTATGCAATAGTGCTACCACCCGGAGAGGCCACACCCTCTCCTGCTGTGGGATCTTACCGGGATCCCGCACCTTCCCCGTGCCGGCCAGGTATGCGAGGTAAGCTAGCGAAAGCCCACTGGTGAGCAGGAGGCAGAGCACAGCCCAGAGGAGTCCTCCCCACCCGGCACCCACCACGCCCACCACCAAAAACAGTGGTACACCCAGGAGCGGCAGGCGGGTCGCGTCGGAGACGAGCTGGGCTACGCGTGTAGGGTCCATGGCTCGCGATTGTACAATGCCTCCTCATGACCACATATACATGCGAGGTAGCCGAGGCGGTAGAACGTATAGCCCCAAGCGCTCTGGCGGAAGATTGGGACAACCCGGGACTCCAGGTTGGAGACCCCCACGGAGTAGTCGATGGGATACTCGTCGCTCTCACGCCCCTGCCGGAGGTCTTTGACGAGGTGGAGGAGACCGGGGCAAACTTCCTGCTCTTTCACCATCCCCTTATCTTTCAAAACCTCAAGAGCGTGAACAAAACGTCCTATCCGGGAGACTTGATCTCACGAGCCGTGCGGTACAACCTCACCGTTTATGCTGCCCACACCAACTACGATGCTGCTCCCGAAGGGGTTTCGGTCGCTCTGGCAGATTCTTTGGGCCTCGAAGGCCTTTTGAGGGTCGTGGTCCCACGAGGAAGCCTGCGCAAGCTCGTGGTTTTTGTCCCCGAGGAAAACGCCAATGCGATGGTCGACGTTCTCGCCAAGACCGGCGCGGATATTATCGGGAGGCACACATACCACGCTTTTCCCGCACAGGGGACCGGCTCGTACGCTGACCAGACGGGTCAATCGGAGCAGGCGCTCGAGCTCCGGTTGGAGGCCGTGATCCCAGACCACGCAGCCCTACGAGCCGTCACGGCAGCGCGCGCCGCCCATCCGTACGAAGAACCCATCATCGACGTTTACCCCGTTGATGGACACCCTAAAGGCTGCGGCTATGGTCGTCTGGGAAGGCTCCCAGAGCCGCTCACACCGGAGGAGCTGTGCGATCACGTTTGGAAATCTCTAGGCTTCCCAGCCCGCCTCGTCGCCAACCCGGATGCCCAATGTTCGTTGAGGAGCGTAGCGGTTCTCGGAGGCTCAGGTGGCTCCTTCGTCCGGGAGGCTGCCTTCTCGGACGCGGATGCTTACATCACAGGAGATCTCAACTACCATGAGGGGCTGCTCGCCGAGTCTTTGGGGCTCGTCGCGATAGACGCCGGGCATGCAGCGACGGAACTACCCTCGCTAGAGCCACTCGCCCAGAGGTTGGCAGAGCTCGTGGATGTGCCGGTCTCAGTCAGCCGCGTCCGGCGCTAGCGGCTAACTTTCACCCTTATGAGCTGCTCTAGCTCCCTCTGGGAGGGCAGCGCTTGAATAGCCCCGCCTGTACAGGCGAGGGCACCCGCCGCCCCGCATCTCGCCGCCTCGCGCACCCGCGTTTTATTCCCTACGGAGTCTTGGAGAGGCACACGAGGCATGCAGCCAAGAACGCATCTCCCACCCCCATCGGATCAACGGTCTCCACCTCGAAGGCCGGTACACTACCCTCAAACTCTTGCGAAGCGTAAAACGCTCCGCGCTCTCCAAAGGTAACGAAGACTAAAGAGGCACCGCGCTCGAGCAGCATTCTTGCAGCTTCCTCGGCGTCTGTAGTATCCAAAAGCGGCTCGACCTCTTCATCGCTGAGCTTGACGATGCAGGAGTGTTCGATCAGGGGGTACACCGCTTCGCGAGCCAACTAGACATCATCCCATAAATGCTGCCGCAGGTTCACATAAGGCTATGGGGACGGCCAGCTCCTCCGCAAGCTCTACGGTCCGGTGCACCGCCGAGCGAGCTGGTTCACGCAGCAAGGGGATACTCCCGAAGGTCACGAACGAGGCGCCGGACAACGCTTCTCGCGAGACATCCTCTGGGCCGAGAAGCTTATCGGCGGCCGGGTCCGAGCGGTAGAAGGTAAAGGAGCGATCACCGGAGGCCGTGATGTCTACGAACGCCAGGGAAGTTCGCGTCGGCTGCCCGCACCTGCGAATCACCTGCGAATCGCCGAGACATCCACACCCTCAATCCTGAGAGCTCGCAGGATAAAGTCGCCGAAGACGTCGTCTCCCATAGTTCCGATAAATGAGGCCTTGGACCCCAGTCGGCTGGTAGCGACAGCCACGTTTGCAGAAGCGCCACCGGGCCGAGCAGTGAATGGTAGCTCCGCTGGCGAAAGCGTTTCCTTCCGGTAGACATCTGCCACCTCGCCCAAAGCCACTACCCTGCCCAATATCTCGCCCCCTGCTACACACAGGCGGTCATGCCTCAAATCCTCAGAGAGGGGAGAAGTAGGACAAAGAGTAAGAGAAGAGGACTAGCTCTACCATGTTAAACAACAGCGGTGATAGGCGAACGAGGAGATCATAAAAACGCTCAGATTAGAAACCGAATGTCCCGGCAGGCCGGGAGTGTACAAACAGCGACCGAGAGAAACGATCCTCCTCAGCCCTCTGGACGAAATTTCATTACCGACGCGCTAGCTTCCCAGATAGCGTTTAACACGTTGGCATCCAGAGCGTTCCGCTCCGCTAACTCCCGGATTTGCTGATCGATACGGGCCAAGTACTCCTCTACATTTTCGAACCGCTGCCAGATTAGACGTCGTATGGCAGCTTCTTCCTCTTCACTCAACCTCCTGGGTCTGACCCACCCAAGCACTTCACCACCGTATGACCCTTGGAGCGCCGCGTGCCGCGTCTTGTCCCCCATTTGTCCTCGCCTTTCGATATTCTTTTCGCTTATTACACAACCTGTAGGGGGGTATCTGCAACCTAACCTCTATATTTAGGTGTAATCTGAGTTCAGCGCTAGTCTCATGTAACTGATAAGTTAAGCGTCAAGTCTAAAATCGACGGTATTGTGATTACACTGTTTTGCTCCTCACGAAGGGGTATTGTGAGGGTATGCGCTTATGAAGAATGAGTTAAGTGTAGAGCCTGCCGAACCTCCTCACAAGCGCCCAAATGTAGCTTGACATAAACTATAGCTTCATTCCAAGTGGAAGCCATATACTGGTCTATCTTGCACTGTGTGCACAGCATGTTGCGCTTGGCAAAACCCGCCCTATGATGACCGTGCGACGTGCTTTACGCTACCTGGCTAAATGCACTCGGGTCCCGAACGTTTCAGACATTTGACCACTCTATCTCAACGTGAGCCTCTATCTAACCATGCAGGAAGCCACTCGGGCAGCTCGGGGTGCCAGTAGAAGCCGTGCGTAGGCGAATGCACTAGGATCAAGTACTCGAAAAGAAGATAGCGGAAGGTGGTGTTTCCGTACTCCTGACCACCAAACAGCTAGCAGAAGCTCATGAAAATTCCGATACACGTTCGGGCGCTCATAAGCCACGCGTTCATGACCAGGCGGCGCTAACCGAGGAGTTGTGGAACCAGAATGTGTTCCTCCACCGGGAGGAGGCTCGTATAAGAGATAAGCCGTCGCGATCCGCCACCACGCAGGTATCACGGAGGCTCAAGACCATCCACCACGCAGGTATCACGGAGGCTCAAGACCATAGAAGAGTCGCAGCCACCCAAGGACGCCGACAAAGGCTTACGAGTAGAAGAAGGGAACCCACATCGACACCGCAGCGTTCGTGGCAGGCTGGCTCCTTCTAGAGACCTTAATGCTAGAGGATTTGAAAGGCCAGCAAAGGCCTTAACAGACAAGGAGGCCAAGTAGTGGAAAGCAACATTGAAGTCGGAGATTGGGTACGGGTGCGAAGCGATGGGAGCTCGCCAGCTGCCAAGAAGTACGCTGGCAAACAGGGGCAAGCAACAATGGTCGGACCGGGTTTCGATGGAACCATCGTCGACGTCCAGATAGCTGGTAACTACTTCGATACAGTGTTTGAGGAGAAGGATTTGAGCACCACGGAAAGGTAGAGAGAAAAATAAAAGCGGGCCTGGCAGGATTCGAACCTGCGACACACGGCCCCGGAAACCGTTGCTCTATCCCCTGAGCTACAGGCCCATAAGAAGGAAACCGCAAACCAATGCTACCGTAAGAGCCATACCCCTTCAACGTTCCGGAACGCCCCACAACGCCCCACAAAGGTCGATTGCTGGCGACCACTATACCGAGTACACTACGCCACGGCTGTTATGTACGCGGTCATCTCTGACATCCACGGTAACCTTGAGGCCCTGGAAGCCGTACTCCGAGACGTCCCAGACGGTACCGAAAGGATCTACTGTCTTGGCGACGTAATCGGCTATGGGGCGAACCCAAACGAGTGCTGCAATCTGGTGCGCTCCTTCGAGATGCCGGCGATCTCTGGCAACCATGATCTCGCGGTCACGGATCTTTCTACGGACCTGGCCTGGTTTAATCCGGTGGCTGCGACGGCCATAGAATGGACCCGCCAGCAACTAACGGAGGAGAATACCCACTTTCTCCGTACCCTATTGCGAATTATGCAGGAGGAGGAAACTCTCTTCGTGCACGGCTCCGTCCGCGATCCGGACGAGTATATCGTAAACGCAGCCGTAGCTCAAGAGAACCTCGCCGTTCTGAAAAAGGAGTACCCGGACGTTCAGGTCTGCTTTTTCGGACACACGCACGTAAAAGCCATCTCCCCGTCACCCAACGGACCTATAACCGGGTCGGAGACGTTGGATCTCACAAGCGGTGGTCCCTATCTTGTCAACCCTGGCTCCGTCGGCCAACCCAGAGACGGCGACACTTTCGCCTCCTACGTCGTCGTCGAGGACGCCCCGTATGGAGTACGGGTAGCTTACCGTTTCGTTGAGTACGACGTGGCGAAGGCTCAGGCCAAGATACGTGCCGCCGGTCTCCCCGCCATGCTCGCTGATCGACTGGCCTACGGCCGCTAGAATGGCCTAGAAACGTGGAGTCTTCTTTTCCCAGGCTCTTCACCGTCGCGGAGGCCAATGCTCTTTTGTCCAAGCTGCGAGAACTACTCAAAGATGTCGCCGTCCACCGGGATGCCGTGCGCGAGAAGGCCTCCCACCTGGAACCCATTTTCAAGACCGCTGCCTCAAACGGTGGCGGCAGGCTCGGCTCCGAGTATGGAGTGGAGACATACAATCTCTATCTCGGCATAGAACGCATCCAGGAGCTAGGCGTCCTCCTCAAAGATCCTGATACTGGCCTCCTGGATTTCCCTCACGAAATGGATGGCCGCATTGTCTTTCTCTGCTGGCACCCTCCCGAGGAAAAGATCGGCTACTGGCACGAGATACAGGCCGGCTACGCGGGCCGTCAACCTCTCTAAGCTCTTTGAAGGTAGTACTCCAACGCGTTAAGAGCGCCTCCGTCTACGTGGGCGACACTCCGATCTCCGAGATAGGCCTCGGCTTATTGCTCCTTATCGGGATCGCGAAAGGTGACGGAGAGACCGAAGCCGACTGGCTCGCCGAGAAGGTGGCGGGGCTAAGGATCTTCAATGATGAGAAGGGAAAGATGAATTGGAGCGTGAAAGATACCGAGGGCGAAGTCCTCGCCGTCTCGCAGTTCACCCTGCTGGGCGACACCCGGAAGGGCAAGCGTCCAAGCTTCCTGAACGCCGCCCCACCCAGAGAGGCTGAGCCGCTCTTCGATTACTTCTGCGAGAAGCTTAGCGCCTCAGGAGTTCGCTCGGTGAAAACTGGCTCCTTCGGAGCCATGATGGATGTTACGCTTACCAATGACGGCCCGGTAACGATCTTGCTGGAGAGGTAAACCTCATCAGTCGTCAGGTCTTTGGCTACAGCCTGCCTCCGAGTATCGGTTTACTGTTCCTTCGACGTAAAGCGTAGCCGGTCGTGTATAACCCTCACGCCGGATGCGCTCTCGCAGAGCTTGACGGCACTCACACAACTTTCTCTTCGTGCTTGCGGACAAGCTTCGTAGCTCCTCAGGTTCTTGTTCAGCGAGGACGATCTTATCGAGGTGCCGTATGGGGCGTGGCGGCGACACTTGCCACTGTATCTGCGCAAGTAGCGCCTCGTGTACCGCAACGAGCCGCTCCGGCGAGCCAATGCCGTAGTATTCGGCGTCCGACGCTTCCCGGGCAAGCTCCCGTTGCAGCTGCTCGTCTCCGAGCTGGACCGCGGGTATGGAATCCACGAAGTCGCT
>JAFAPF010000397.1 GCA_019247245.1 Rubrobacter sp.
ATCAGCGGCAATTTGTCGTGGTTTTGGGCCCTGATGTGGACCCCGGCAGCAGCCTCGGTGGTGGCGCGTCTGGTGCTCGGCGAGGGTTTCGCCGACGTGTCGTTTCGCCTCGGGGGACGCCGGGGGTGGAAGGCGATCGGGTTGGCGCTGATCTTCCCGATCGTTGTTGGGCTGATCGCTTACGGCATCGCGTGGATGACCGGCCTGGTCGGGTTTAGTCCCAAGCTCATCGAGTTGGCCGCCCCGTACGTCGGGGACACCGCCTCCCCCATCGTTGTTTTCCTGATCAACCTTGCAGTGGCCGCCACCATCATAACGATCTACAGCATCCGCACGGCTGCCGGCGAAGAGATCGGCTGGCGGGGGTACATGCTCACGCGCCTCATCGACGCTGAGGTGCCCAAGCCCATTCTAGTAAGCGGCCTGATCTGGGGTCTCTGGCACGTGCCGCTCATCTTGGGAGGCGTCTACCTGGTGGGTCCGCCGCCACCCTTGGCGGCTTTGCTGTCGATGGTCACAGCCACGGCTTTTAGCTTCGTGTTCGCGCGTCTGCGACTGGAGACGGGCACTGCCTGTCCGGCGATCGCGCTGCACGCGGCCTGGAACGCCATAATCCAGGCCGCGTTCGATCCGGCGAGTACGGGCGCGCGGGGGTGAAGCTATGGGTAGGCGAGTCGGGGATCCTCGTCGCGTTCACCATGATCGTTGCGGCCGTCATCTTCTCGCGCGGGCGCTGGACGATCCGCAGAGTACCCGAAGTGCGACAACAAACCGGTGTAGCACGCTCTGCACCCCAGACCTCTTGACTGTGGCGCGGCTTGCGATGTTTTGATCGCGGCAGTCGTGGCTCTCTCGCTGCCGGGATGCGGGAATGGCAATGGAGCGTCGAGCGGCTCTACTATGCTGCCGAGCGACGTCATACTCACGCTCAGCGAGGTTAAGGAGGTCTTGCCCGAGATGACCCAGGAAACCGCCACGGGCGAGGACGAAACCGCCCTCGGCAACCCTACTGGCACCCGAAGCGTGACCTACGCGACCGATGACGGCTCGCAGAGGGTGGTGATCTCCGTGGATCAGTACCAGAGCTCTGAACAGGCGTCGTCCACCTACCAGGAGGCTGTTCAGGGGAGCAAGGAGGCTCCGGGAGGTGAGGGCGAAAACGTGTCCAATGTGGGTGAGAAGGCATTTATCGGCGTCAGCGCCCAGGGCAACGAGACACACGTTGGAGGCGGCGCGCTGTACGGAGACCTGATCTTAACTGTGACCATGGAGGGCTATGAGGGCACGAACGAGGACACAGCCAAGGTCACCCAGCTCATCCGTATGCAAGATGCTGCTGCCAAGCGAGTACTATAGCTTAACGTCTGAGAAGACCTCTTAGTGGTGAAGTTACATGCGGCACTATGAATAAAGATACAAGGTGTGGATAACCTTGAACAAGCTCCTCTGATGTCCACTATCAGTCCTAGCTCTAGGGCAATGGTACGGGCCGCTCGGGGGCCGGGCCCTCCTTTCAGCGTAATCAGCTAGCCTGATCCTTCTCTCTTTCCCACCATCTACTCCTAGACGTAGGGGGAGGACCTATCGCTTATTCATCTGCATTGAACAGGAAAGCTCTGAAGGCATACCTGCCTGGTGGGAGGTCCTCCGGGCGGAGGGTGATGCTCAGTGTGTGGAGGAACGATAGGTGGGTGTGGGGGGCCTGGGTGGGATTCTTCCTTAGGAGATGTATGCTGCGGAACGTCTTCCATCTTCGAAGGAGTGCTAGCTGAGACCTCAGTTGCCACTGTGCCACCGCCATAGGACGAGATCGCTGGTACGGTTGATGCAGCATCAGGCTGCCCCTGTGATAGAGGCGCTGCTGCAGTTTTGTAAGTCGATGTTGCATCGGAAGCAGGAAGCGCCGCCGAATCGAACCTGATGGGCACATTAGCCAGCGACCTACTATTAGTAATAGTTCGCTGAGTGCTGGGCGGTTCTGGAGCAGCACCACTTTGTTCTCCTCCCACACCGTCCAGGGCGAGAGCGGACCGTACAACAACGGGGATCTGGTTGAGCTGCTCCTCCAGCTTTGGAGTCTGCAAACCTATCTGCTCTAGGTCCTGACAGTGCTGCTCATTGGCTCCTGGTGGATAATAGGCTTATAGGTGGCATTTGGCCACCAGGTGAAGAGAGTCGTGCCCGCCGCGAGGGCAGCAGCGCACAGAAGTCCGAAGCGCACACTTGCGAGACCGAAAAGCAAGGTAGGCTTTTTTCGGCTAGCTCCACATCTTAAGATAGCCTCGCGGCGAGGTGGGCGTGAACTGGCCTCAACTCGAGGTGTCTATCCATTTTGTGACTTTCTCACTCTCAAGGCGTCCCCTGAGAGATATCGCTCACGCTACACTCCCAGCATATACAGATTATTAGGGATATATGTGCTTTAGAGCACAATATAACTAAGTTTAATGAGAACTGTTTAATGAGAACTAGGTTAAATAATACGCTTACGACGCTTACGACAAGGCGCTGAAACAAGTGATGTTATATACCGAAAACTTGTCGGCTGCTGGGAGCTTGTAACGCTATGGAGTACCTCGTTGCCTAGTAGTGGAGTCTTCTCGGAACCTCGCGTTTTCAGGTCTGAGGCGGACTAGCCCGCGCTTGGTAGACCATCGCCCCGTTGATGAAGCCATGGGCCGCTTAGGCCGAATGTTCTCGAAGCCCTCCTGAGCCTCGTTGTGGGGTGGTACGGAGCAGGCAGGACCGGAGAAGAGAAATGACCGATCCACGTTTTCCCTACAAATCAGGTTTTTAGGGCGCGCTCGGCAGGACTCGAGCCTGCGACCTTCTGATTCGTAGCCAGACTAGCTCAAATACAAGGGGTGACACCGAGGGACATAGGGAGACAAAATAGCCTTTTTATCGGCAATTGAGCACTTCTACGGGGACAAGGAGGGATAGGGAGAGACACAGGGTTGTGGCACCATTGCGGTACGAAAGCCTCGCTGACTTATAGTGCTGGAGGTGGGACTCGAACCCCCACTCCCCGGGGAGAACCGGATTTTGGGGCCTAGCCGGTTCGTTTATCGTTGTTCATGGTTGTTTGGAAATCGGCTTACAAACCAAATTCTCACATTTAGGGTTGTTCATTGCTCACCGTCGTTTGTGGTGGGTTGGTGTACTAATTGGTGCAGTTGGTGTACAGCTCGTCGAACCTGTGTGGGGCGTTTTTGAGTGTGATAATAGCGAGAATGCAGAACATGAGCATCTTCTGAGGGAGTTGACTATGGACCTATCGCTCGACGGAAAAATAGCCATCGTAACGGGTGGTAGCGCAGGTATAGGTCGCGGTATCTCTGAGGCATTAGTGGATGAAGGATGTCACGTTTGCATCTGTTCCCGCCATGAAGGTGAGGTGCGGCAGGCTGCAAAGGAGTTGGAAGACCGCAGCGCTGATGACGTTCACACGCTGGGAGTCGTCGCTGACTTGACCAATGAAGCAGACCGCCAAAAGCTGGTGGACGAGACGGTGCGCACGTTTAGCACGGTCGATATTCTCGTCAACAACGCTGGAACGTTGAGTGCTGGGGAAACACTTGAGGATTGGAGGAGTCTTTTCGAGCTGAACTTGTTCGCCGTGGTGGATCTCGTCGATAGAGTCGTCCCCTACATGCAAGAGAAGAGCTGGGGACGCATCATCAACATATCCTCAGAGAATGGAGAGCAACCCTACCCGGACATGATCCCCTACAGCGCCACGAAAGGTGCGCTGAACAACTTCTCCAAGGGTTTATCTAAGCGGCACGCCGAAGACGGTATTCTTGTAAATATGGTGAGCCCCGCCTTTATCGAAACCCCACTTGTGGAAGCCATGATGGAGGAGGCTGCCGAAGAACAAGGGATTACTAAAGAGGAGGCGGTGCAGCAGTTCTTGGAAAACAACCGGCCGAATATCGAACTCAAGCGACCTGGCCGTAGCGATGAAGTGGGAGCACTGGTGGCGTTCTTAGCGTCGGAGAAGGCGTCTTTTATTAACGGGGCGAACTACCGGATCGACGGTGGGTCGGTGGCGTCTGTATAGAGTATGTAGGGCGCCTGGAGACTGCTGAAAGGATTTTCAGTAGCGCGCTCGGCAGGACTCGAACCTGCGACCTTCTGATTCGTAGTCAGACGCTCTGTCCAGCTGAGCTACGAGCGCGTGTGGCTTGCCTGTAGCATGCATATGATACCGCCGAAGTGGTGGATGCTCAACGCAGGGGGCGTCAGCGAGAAGGTATACTTTACTTCTTGAAGTTGTCGAGGAGAGTAGTGCGAGAGAAAGCGGTTCAGGCGTCGTGAGCGCGTCCATTTTGCTCGTGATAGGGGACGACGAAGAGCGATTGCGCCTTCGGCGAGCACTTTCGGGGGAGGGGTGGCGGGTGATACCCGCAGGCTCTGCTGCCCAGGCCCAGCAGATGGCTGCCCAGCAGAGTTTCGAGATCGCGGTCGTGGACAACCGGCTGCCCGACGAGCGGGGGTTTCGCGTGGTCAGCGCGGTAGGGGGTCCCGGTGTTTCGACGGTAGCCTTACTGCGGGATGAGGACACGATGGAGCGCATCGTAGGCATCGAGCTCGGCGCGGACTACTATATGCGCTCCCCGGTCAATCCGCGTGAGCTCGTGGCGCGGGTGAAGCAGATCTTGCGCAAAAGAGAGCGCGCGGGAGAAGAGGCCTCCGGCCGCCTCTATGTGGGCGACCTCGAGATCGACCCAGATCTCGTCGAGGTGCGAAGGGGAGACCGCAAGATACGGCTCTCGCCGCGCGAGTTCAAGCTTCTCTACACGCTAGCCAAAAGCCCAGGGCGCGTCTTTCAGCGCGTCTCGCTTCTCAGACAGGTCTGGGGTGAGGATGAATATATCGATGAGCGTACCGTCAACGTCTACGTCCAGCGCCTTCGTGCCAAGCTTGGTGGCAACCCTGACGAACCCGAGATCATAGAGACCGTTCGGGGGTTCGGCTACCGGTTAAGAAGGCCCGGTTAGGAACGCTTTGGCGTCCTGCGGATAAGGGCGCCGCCCCGTATGGTCTCGCCGGGCCGAACATCGTATCCGTGGCCAACGATGCAGTTTTCGAGGTACGCATCGTCCCCTATACTGGCACCTGGGAGGAGGATACTCCGCTTTATGGTGGCGCCGGGCCGGATCCAGCAGTCCGTTCCGACGGTCACGTCCCCCGAAAGGGTAACGTTGCGCCCGATCACGACGTCTCTTCCGACTACTGCATACCCCTCCAATACAGCAGATGGGTGGATCTGGGCGTTCTCCCCGATCCAAAGGCTCTGGCCTCGCTTCTCTCCTGGCACCGTTACCCGTACCTTCCCCGAGAGCACGTCGTATTGAGCCTGCCGATACGCTTCCAGTGTTCCCATGTCCGACCAGTAGAAGTTTCCTTGATAGCCGACAAACCTCTCTTTCGCTTCCAGTAGACGTGGAAAGACGTCCCTGGCGAAATCGTAGAAGGTGGCTTGGGGTATGTACGAAAGTACCCTCGGCTCGAATACGTAGATACCAGTATTGGCCA
The DNA here is from genome assembly GCA_019247245.1 of Rubrobacter sp. Taxonomy (GTDB): domain Bacteria; phylum Actinomycetota; class Rubrobacteria; order Rubrobacterales; family Rubrobacteraceae; genus Rubrobacter_F. The sequence continues at coordinate 5,542 of JAFAPF010000397.1, forward strand.
AGGTGCTTATTGCTTCTTGGGGGTCCGGTTTCTCCTGGAAGCCTAGGATGTCGCATTCTTTATTGATCTCGACCACTCCGAACTCCGAGGTGTCGTAGACTCGTTGGAGAGCTATAGTGGCTAAAGCACCCTTCTTCTTGTGGAAGGCGACAAGGTCTTTTATGTCTACATCGGTCAAAGCGTCACCGCTGACGACGACGAAGGTTTCGTCGAAGCTAAGCTTCAAGGCTACATTGGCAAGGTGCTTGACGCCCCCGGCCGTGCCGGTTAGCTCCTCTTCTCTCACGAGGCGGACGGACATGTTGTTTACGTGCGACTCCTCCCCGTAGGCCTCGAGGAGGGTGTCAGCGAGGTAGTGAACGTTGACATAGGCCTCAGTGATGTCATGACATGCGAGGAGGTCGAAGATGTGGTGAATGATGGGGGTGTTCGCGACCGGAGCCATGGGCTTCGGGACCTCGCCGGTGAGTGGGAAGAGCCTGGTTCCTTTGCCTGCCGCGAGCACCATCGCCTTCATGGAGGGTTGCCCCTTCCCGCCTCAGGCTGCAGAGGGTCTCTGCATAAACTATATTCTCCCCGATGCATGTAGAAACTTTACAACGACTCTTCCCCGCCGCCAAGCTCAACGAGCCCTTGAAACGCTACACAGCCTGGAAGATCGGAGGTCCCGCCGACGCTCTCCTGGAGCCTTCAAGCGTCGAAGAGCTGATGGAAGCTGTAGAGATCGCCCGTAAGCACGATGTCTCAGTGACGATTCTTGGCGGCGGCACCAACGTCCTCATCCTCGATGGTGGTATAAGAGGGCTCACCATAAGGCTTGCCCGCGCGCTTACGAATTCGAGGATAACCGGCACTAGCGTGATCGCTGATGCAGGGGTTCTTTACCCGGTTTTGGCCAACATGACCGCTGCGCGTGGCCTCGCGGGCTTCGAGTTCGCAACGGGTATCCCGGGGACGGTCGGTGGGGCAGTGTATATGAACGCTGGGGCCTATGAGGCCGAGACCCGTGAGATCTTGAGATATGCCGATGTATATAAGCCGGAATCCGGGCGTATCGAGCGCTTATCGAACGTCGAGCTGGAACTCTCTTACCGCCGTAGCGTGCTACACGACCACCCGGGTTGGATCGTGCTGCGTACGACGTACGACTTGAGGCCAGGAGACCCTCAGGAACTTAAGGCCCGCATAAAGGAGTTCCGCGCCAGGCGTATGAACGGATCCCCGAATCGCCCAAGCTGCGGCTCCACCTTCAAGCGCCCCAAAGATGACTTTCCAGGGCGGGTGATAGAGGCGGCAGGGCTAAAAGGGACAAGGATCGGGCAGATCGAGATCTCCCACGTTCACGCCAACTACTTCATCAACCACGGCGGCGGCTCCTCAGAAGATGCTCTGAAGCTGATCGAGCTCGCCAGAAAGACCGTGCGCGCAAAGCTCGATATCGAGCTGGAGATCGAGGTGCAAGTCTTGGGGGACCCTTAGGGCTCAGTAATCAGTGTCAGTTCGTGTCTGTTGACCGAACGGACCGAACGTCTTCTCTATAGAGAAGACAACTATAGGAGAAACAATTCTATGTTTCGGCTTTGTCACCGGTCCGCTTGCTACAAGTATTTAGCTGATGGCTGAAGGCTGATCGTCGACCGCTTTCGACGGCCCTGTCCGCCGGAATAAATCGGGTATATCGCCGAGGTCGGTGTGGGTGTCGCAGAGGTCCAGCAAAGCTTGGGAGGTGCACTGGGCGGCGCTGATGACTTCGATGCGCAGGCCTTTCTCGCTTTGGAGATACTCGATGGGCTCGACGTAGTCGCCGTCGCCAGAGATGAGTACGTAGACGTCGGCGTGGTCGGCAAGGCGCATCATATCGACGACTATGCCCATGTCCCAGTCACCCTTATGATACAAAGTGCGCTCTCCTTCAGGGGAGAGGATTTCATGGACGATAAGGGGCTTCGAGCGCACTTTGTAGCCAAATTTGTTGAGGTTGTAGACGAAAGGCCGAGCCGAGCCGGAGGTTTCGTCCGGCTCCTGCTTCTCTACTATGTAGAAGCTAGCGCGAAGTAGCTTCCGGTCACCAACGGCGGCGGCCAGAAGGACGCCGTAATCGAGGATACCTTTATAGTAGCTTTTAATAGAATGGTAGAGGTTCGCCCCGTCGACGAAGACCGCCACCTTCTCCCTGGTATCTGGATTTTCCATGGTTCCCACAGCGCCGAAATGTTACCAAAAAGAAGCATTTAAAGGTCAAAGCCCGGTGTTTGGCCGCGCAGGCTAACCTATATGATATGCTCAGGCCCCGAACGCTAAGATAAACCTCGGAACTTGAGAATTTTGGGTAGAGGGTAGAGAATCTCACTTG
>JAFAPF010000442.1 GCA_019247245.1 Rubrobacter sp.
CGATGGTTACCCTTGATTGAGCTTCTGGGCGGCAGGGGAATGCCGCAGGTGCACCGGCCACGACGAGTTTCTGGACCGGAAGGCGGCGCTAATGCTCCTGCGGGGCTGGTACACCGAAGACAAGGAGTTCATCGAGCGCGTTAGGCGCGAGGCTCAGAGCGCGGAGTCCCTCTCACACCCGAACTAGTCTCGTTTTAGTTCTCTGGTTTCTTGGATCGCGGAGGGAGGCTCAGGAGCTCCCATTGAAGCAACTAGCGGCGCTTTTTAGGCCTAATACGGTTAAGGCGGGCATCGAAGCCCCGGACGGTATCCACGAAGGCACCGGAGTCCCCGAGGCGTGGCGCGACCTTGAGACTCGGGTAGGAGCCTTCGTGAAAAACCAGCGGCCCTTTGCGTGTATCGCCCATATGAATGGCGACGACTCTTCCGAGAAAGAGGTCGTGATCCCCCCCGGGGTAGACCGCCTCGAGCTCACACTCTATCGCCGCCAGGGCGCCCGCCGCGAGTGGAGCGCCTGTCCGGCCGTATCCGTCGTTGAGAGCGTTGATGGCGGCGAGACCGCAAGAGCGTTCGGGGGAGGCGAAGAGGCGGCTCAAGCCCTCCTGGTCGACGGCGAGGAGGTTGACGGCGTAGTAGCTCTCCTCTTTGATGCGCTGGTTGAGCCGCGCACCTTTGTGGACGCTGACGAGAAACAGCAACGGGTCTAAAGAAACGGAGATCACCGCGTTCGCCGTCATGCCTTCCGCCGCCTCGCCGCGCCCAGTGGTGACGATCGTAACCCCGGTAGGGAAAAGGCTCATCGCCGCGCGCAATGCTGAGGCCTCGGCTTCACGGGTCTCCTCCCAGCCGTACTTCTTCCGATCCTGTTCTCTCTCCGCCGACAATGCCATCTCTTCTACGGTACGCGTACAGGCGTCCGGAGGCTACTACGCGCGTGGTTCTTCCACAAGGCGTTCTCTCACACGCAGCTCCTCAGGCCACCACCGTTCGACCGTCTCCCGGTCGGAGCCGTACCAGCGGTTTCTGCGAAAGCTGTGAAGGCGGCCGTGATAGACGTCATCGAGGACAAGGAGTTCGGCTCCCGAGAGCAGAGCCGTTTGTACGGGCACTTCTCCGTCTCCCTTAACCCGCCCATTACCGACGAAGCGTTCGTAACGTTTGCGCGCTTTGGATGAGGCACTACCGTCAACGGCGGCACCAGCTACGCACAAGTATCGTAGGCCCTTGGGTTTGTGTAAGATGCCGGGAAAGAGCATGTTCACCTCGGCTATCGAGGTGAGGCGGCCCTCGTTAGAGACGTTATGAGGGGTGCCCAGGGTGATCAGGTGAGAAACGCGGCGATAGCCAGCGTAACGGCGTCCACCGTAGGGGGGATCCCCGCCTAGGTAGACTCGGGCGAGTATGCCGCCTACGGAGTGAGCGACTAGCACCGCTTTATTCGAGTCAGATTCAAGCAGCGCTTTATCTACGGTGGTTGCGACTTCGAAGACAAGCTGGCCGTACCCGCGGATGCGGCCCAGGATCCAGTCCAACGGCGTGATCGAGGCGACGTGAACCTTAGAGCCGGAGAGATCGGCCAGAATGCGCGCCAGCCTCCGGTAGCTCCCTGGCCAGGTCATACGCCCACCGACGATAACTATAGGACGGCGCGCTTCCTCTCTTCGGATCATCCGGAGATTTTAACTTTCGAAGCTGACCGCCGATAGCTGACGGCTACAAATCAAAGCTTTGTCGGATGCCGTCGAGGACGAACTGGATGGCCAAAGCGGCGAGGAGTACGCCCAGGGCGCGGCTAAAGACGTAGCACCGATCTCGCCAACAAGATTCATGATGCGGGAAGCGAGAAGCAGTGAGGCTAAAGTGAGCAAGAGCACGGCGAGCAGCACGCCGAGGATAGCTGCAACGTCTTCGCCTTCACGCACCGTAGCCTGTCTCATCCCGGAAGGGCTGGTGAGGATCATATCCAGACTGAGCAGAAAGAGCAAAGCTCCGCCGGCGATCCTAAACGCTGGGAACCCTATACCTAGCGCGTTCAGCGTACCCTGCCCCACGAATGTAAAGAGGAACAGGATCATGGTTGCCAGAGCGGTTCCCCTTATCGCCGCCTCGCGCTTGTACACCTCGCTTCTGCCGCGTGTCAGCCCCACGAATAAAGGCGCCAAACCTATGGGGTCTATGACTGCCAAGAGCGTAATGAAGGCGTTGGAAACGAACCCGGACACGTACAGATTATAGGTTGAAGGGTCCTCTGGAGTGGTTGGATGCGGCGTGCCAATTTTCGCGTAGCGAGCGCGCTTTATTGAGCATCTTTTCGCTTATCTCTGCTTCCTTCACCTCGTAACGCTCACGGAGCGCCTCCGAAAGCGCTTCGATTGCTTTTGCAATGTCAGCTCCGGGGAGATCCGCGATGCTCGCGGGACGGAATGGAAGCCCCAAAGCCCCATAGAAACGTTTGAGGACGCATTTAAGCTCCGCGGTCTTTGTGACCAGGACCAGAGCTTCTATCCTGGCGGCGCGGCGCATCACCCGCTGTGCCAGCCCGGCGACCTTGATGCCGGAGTACCCCCCCGAGCGTACCGAGTAGGCCCCAGGGCAGAACTCGCCCTCGACTTCCCCAGCCTCTGCCGCCACGCCGAGCTTCCCCAAGGCTGCTATGATTAGCTCCGCACCCTCGGCGTATCGCTCGTACAACCTCTGACGCAGATCTGTAACCGGAAATGTCAGGGAGAAGGAGATGCTTCCCTCGTTCGCTGCCACCGCGCCTCCACCTGAGTTCCTGACCAGCACTGGGAAGCCGGCCTCCCTCGCGAGTCTGGTGGCGTCGTCGAAGTTTGGCAGGCGCGTCTCTGAGTGCGTCGCTCCGATAAAGTGGGAGGAGGTCCAGATGAGAGCTGTAGGCCCACGGGCGCCTGCGGACATCTCCTCGAGCACGGCCTGCTGTAACCCGAAGCCATCTCCGGGACTCCTGAGGCGCTCAGCGGTGAGGATCTGCACGATGCTAAGATACCAACTCAAAACACCAAACCACCTGATTTTACTTCGCTGCGGTCTTACGATGGCGCAAGGGAGATACGCTTCGAGCGGACACTGGTGGGTTAGAGCGTCCAGAAACCGGTTTAGAGGTAGCTGTAGAGTCTCCTAGTTCCCTACAAGATTGCGGTAGGTGGCTTTAGGGCCGCGAAAGAAAGGGTTGCGACCGCGCAGCTAAGGTGTAAGGCTATGAAAGCTGAGGAGTACCGGCGGTCTCAGTCCAGGGTCGCTCAGGGCCTCCGAAGAAGAAGCGTCGGGCGCTAAGGAGCTCCTCGCAAGTGGCGGGCGGGGTAAAACCATCAACCAGCATTCCCACCAGGGCTGCTCGGGTAGTGGGGCAAGGGTTTTCTCTATTCCTCTTCTCAATACTAACCCTACCGGGCGTAGCGCTACCGAGCAGCCCTTCTTTCTCTAGGAAGCGATGTACTCAAACGGATGGAATCTCGATGTAGTGATGCGCACCTTCGCTGCGAGCAACGTTCTCTCGAGCTTCTTGGTGCGTAGCAAAGAACCTTAGCATTGAGCCGGCGGCATTGCACGGTCCTAAAGGAGCAAGGGAGAGGTGGTTACACTTGGGCGTGTCTGAGGGGTGGGGTGACCCTTACTCATCTCCTTGTGGATAAATTCTCGTCGAGACGGGGTTCCGTTTGTCAAAGGTTAGAGATATAGTGAGATCATAGAATCTTGGTAGATGCGTGGGTTATTGCCGGAAGTCTCGGAGGTCTTCTAGTAGTCTTCTCCCAAGAGCTTCATCCACTGATGCTGAAGGGGATTTTGGAGGCTCAGATGGTCAGAAGGTGACTACTTCGTCGGCCAAGTGAGGAGGAGTAGGAGAATGGATGAGCAAACAACAACCTCGCTTCTCAACGCGCATCAAGAGGCAGCACAGGCGTTCTCAGACGCGTACCTACAGTGGCAGGATGTCAATCAGGAACCTCGCGGGCCGGAGATCACAGACAACGAGCTACACAAACGAGCGATGGAGGCCGTGCACGGTGGTCAGGATGATCTTCTCAGCGCACATGCGTCTCGCTACCTCTTCACCCACCGCCAGCTTCGCGACAGCCTTGCGGACCTTGCCGTGGTCCTGGACACCATCTCTGGGGATTCGGTTTCTGAAAAGACCTAGGGTATGCAGAGATAGTCAACCTAACCGAGATCCCGTTCCCGAAATACAAAACCCCCTGAGCTAAAAGTAGCCTCCTACAAGGCAGCTCAGGCTGCGGTGGCGTTCCAGATTGTGCGTTTAAACAGCTTCTATACAGGGTAGGCAATAGGTTAGCTAACGCAATGCAGAAATTGCGTCAGAGGGCAATCCACAGTGGAAGGCTCGTACGTATATACAATAAGTAGTATATACAATAAGTAGCGATATCAGAAAGGAGCTATATGTCTAAGATACGTAAACTGATAATCGTTGGCGTGGTGGCGTTGATGATGATGATCGTTGCGGTCCCACCGGCGCTAGCCCAGGGCTACTACTGGAACCCCGCGTGGATAGGCGGAGACAACACCTCCACCCCAGCGAACACGCCCACTACTACGCCATCGAATTGCTGGCAGTGGGGCTGGTATCAGGACGCGGACGGGGACTGGCAGCAAGGCTGGGTTTGGGCGTGTTAGTAAGATTAACCTAAAGGAAAACAAAAAGGTGGGCCTTTGGTAGGCCCACCTTTTTAATGGCGGTCATTGGTTGCTTAACCGTAGCGGGCCTATTTTTTACTGGGCAGTTATCTCGTGCGGTTCCAGTCGGTTATTGAAAAGGAGAAAACAGTGCGACGTTTGATCATAGTTGGGGTTTTGGTGGTGTTGTTGATAGCTGCCTTCGTTATACCCGCCGTGGCGGAGCCCGGAAGCCCTCCCTGGTGGGCCAGCGGCCCAGTGGGGGCCGTTACGGACACTGTAATGTCACCTT
>JAFAPF010000443.1 GCA_019247245.1 Rubrobacter sp.
GTACGTCACGGTCGTATATAAGGGTGTGCGTGTGAACTTTCTCAAGGGTTCGGAGGATGTGCGCTGGGATAGCATAGAGGCGGCCCGACAAGCTGGCGAAGCTACGTTGGCAACGCCCAAATGGTAAGAATACTAACGTAACGTGCACTTGTTGCGCCAGGGCAAATCGACGATGGTTCTGTTACATAGCCCGCTCGCTCAAGGTGTAAAGCGGGTTTTAGGAACTCATGGCCGTAACAAGTCACACCACAACGTATAGCAGTGGTGGATAAAGACACGAGAAGGCTTATATGCTTAGCTAGCCGTAGTGCTGTCTCATAACTCATTGAGTTTGCTAAGTTTGGTACTTTGATTTTGGTATGGGTTTTGGAACAGTTTGGTAAGCGTAAAACCGCTAGTTTTTAGCGGGTGGAGAAGTGTACCGAAAACGGTCCAGCCTGTTGAAAAACTCCTTCGCACCCTTTTCTGACCCTGTTTCAGGGGCTGACAACCCTGTTCTGTGTTGTTTTGGTCTCGTTTAGGACTCGTTTTGGAGCACCGACCGGTCCGACAACGACTTTTTCAACAGGCTGGACCGTTTTCGGTACATACGGCGGTGTGTCTCACGAATGCGAACTTGTTGGCTTATGAGACACGTGGCCCGTGAATTCACTTGGTGCCCCGACGTATCCACCAAAGAAATGCCACTATGCCACCCACCATAGTCCAAATGAAACCCTTAGACACAACGAGGAACGTGCCTACCGGAAGGTAAGCACCAGGATGACTTGCCCTACAGTATGGCCGAAAAGCGCCAGACCGATTCCCACAGTGATGATGGTGATCACGGCATTCGCTCCCCAGCACCGGTGGTTCCTGGCCTCGAACAGCCTGAAGACTGGGAAGCGCACCGCGCTGGCGTGCTTGAAAGCCTCTCGCCAGAGGGGCACCTAGAGAATATTCTCGCCGAGCGGGTCGCGCTCATGTCGTGGCGATTGCACCGTGTGACACGCTATGAGCGAGAGACCATAGCGCTTTACAGGAGAGGGTAGAGGAAGACCTGGCAGAGCGTCGACGTTTCGACGTCTTAGCGGGCGAGCATCCCGAAGACGTGCGCAGAGCCTACGAGACCACCCGAAAGACCCAGCGCCTACTCAACAAGCTGCCTCCGCTCCCCGATGATAAGCGCCTCTCCGCTGAAGATGCAAAGTCGATTCTTTGGGCTGTGGGCGCTGGGTAGACGAAGAGGTAGAGCTGGAAGAGGAGATAAGTATTCCCAGTGTCTCTGAGCCGATGGATTTAGAGACCCTAGAGCAGTACGATGTCTCATGGACTGTCTCACTAGTGAGGGAAGGCATCTCTGCCATCTCTTCAAGTGCTGGCGAGACACCGGAGAAGCTCCTGGAAGCGCCGCTACAGAAGCAGCACCCCGAGAAGTAAAATGGGCAAAGTAAGGTCGAAGCGGTAGAGCGAGACCTAAAGAATATGGCTCGGGAGCAGCTTTTGCCTGATGAGAAAAATGAGAAGACCCTTGAGAAGATCGCCCGCTACGAGGCCCATCTCTCCCGTCAGCTCTATCAGGCGATGCATGAACTCGAAGCCCTACAGACCAAGCAGACTGGGGGCGCCGCTCCTCTAGCCCGCCTCGGCGTGCAGGGCCTAGAAAGCTAAAACTGCCAAACAAACTATAGACGCAAGCTCTTCGGCTAAGTTCATTGTTCAGCTACCCCTCCGGTCCTGTCCAGTACCCTCTCGAAAGCATCTGGTCCTACCTGCACACCTGAGGAGAAGGGATACTCTATGGTATGGATCGTATAGAGCGAAAGAGCTACCACCACCGTCAATAGGGTGACCCTCACCATGTATAGCCGGGGAGTGTCCATCTCAAAAAGATAGGTGAAAGCTACCGTGATTATTCCCAATATCACCATGGCAGCCCATATCAGAGGGGGTACTCCCTCCTGGCTCGCGAGCAGGCGAAGCCCCCTGTTCTCTTCTAGCTCGTCGACTTTCGTTAGCATCCGAGCGTAAAGTTCTTGCTCGGCCATCGTCTGGGGTTCGAACCCATCGATACTTTCTCGAAGTTTGTCTGCAGCGTTTTGCGCATCTTGGTTGGCTTGGCCTCGTGCTAGAAGGGGCCATTCCTCATCTACTACTGCCTCGGCATACGACCGAGCTTGTTGTTGAAGCTGGTTCCTATTGGATTCTGGAAGCTGGGTGGCAAGTCGGTAAAGTGCCTCCACGTTGCCAGCTTCACGTGCGGTAGTTGCCCAAGCCGTGTCGAGCTGCTCCCATACGAGGAAGATCCCGAAGGCAGCCACTATCCCGAACACGATAGCAATAGCATGGTGGATGGTGCTGGTAGCTTCGTTGTGCGATTTGAGGTGTTCTAAAGGCACCAAACGCCGTACCAAGATCAGCCCTGCGAGCGCAACCACTATCGACAGCAAAACAACTAGACCACCCAAAAGCAAAGTGCTTATATCAAGCCTCCACTTCTCTACTCAATCTCGACCACCAGGTACAACATGCCAGCCAGCCCAGCAGCTACCCCACCCCAGCTGATTAGATTCAAAGACGGTATCTACTATGATTCTTTCCTTACTACTATCAGTTCTGCCACTGAGCGCATGATGATACTACGCTAAGTTAAGCACAGCTTATCTTTGTGCTAGGCTTCCTTTTTTGAGATAGCTGATCAGAGAATCCCATTGTGTGAAGAGCTCTGCCCTCTTCTGCTTCGGGACGAACCTGAGCGGTAGCCCATCTCCTACAGGTGCAAGCTCAGCTTAGAGCTCTGTTTGGGTATTTTGCCTCCAAGATCTTGCCCACTACTCATATTATTGGTAGTAGTGTTATTAAGGTGTATAGACTGTTGCCCTAGGCGGCATGTACTACCCTCCCGCGTAGATCTTTCAAAAGCCTTAGGTCGCTTCTATACCCCGTGACTTCTCCGTATAGGGCATTTAGCAAACTTTTTATCTGCAGTTTACTTTCCTTTAACCCGTCTCAAGAGTCGGTCCTCTATCATTGAAGCGCGTTGATAAGTGCCACTCTGTCGACGGCCAGGGGGAAGGAGGGCAGGGGTGCAAATCATTGAGCGCCTCGCCGCGCACTACGATGTTCAAGAGCTGGAGGAGTTTGCCAGGACCTACCGGTGGTGCCCCGAGTTCGTTGTGCTCGAGTGCGCTTGCGGCAAGAAGGCTACCCACAAGAGGTTAGATCTCCTGGCCTCGGTGTCTACCTGCGAATGCGGTGCGGATCATACGGCGGATATCCGCGGGGGGTTGGGCACCCCGCTGATAGATGAGGATGAAGTCGCTCGCCACCCCTGGCGCCACTGGCACTCCTGCGAGGACGCTGGGATACCCTTTTGAGTGTAAAGGAAGCGGTCGAAAAATGACCGATAACCACCGTGAACCTTGGGGGTTTAGTACTTTGAAGACGATGAGTAAAGAAGAGGAAGCCCTAGCGCTGTTGCATCGAGCCCTACCTCCTAAACAGTGGTTTTTTCGGCGGCTATGGTCGAAGTTACCCAAAGGAAAAGAGAAGGACACTGCTCTAAGCAAGTTCCGTAAGTAGGTCTACCCGGTGATAAAACCCGGCCTGATGTTGTCACCCTACGGGGTTTGTTCTATTTAACGCCCGCAGGAAACCCAGGAAGCATACTGTTCTTAGAGTAAGATCGTCGTTGCCGTCATGACTCCCACGCCAATAAGATGGGCTTATCGCTTGTCATACCTGAGGGCGTGGGGTTCCCGGTAGCCCCGTTTGAAAGCAATTCGCCTTCTTGGCGGAACTGCTCCTTAAGACGAGGAGTGCTAGCCTGCTATTCTTACGCGCTTGCCTACCAACTGATCGAGAAGGTCTTCTCGAATATCAAATGCTCGCGAATGCGGCGCGAAGAGCGATGCTAATGAAGCTATAGCCACGGCACCAGCATCCATTGTTAAACCGCGAGACGTTCGCGGCTGGTTCGCTCACTAAGGGCATAAAGCTGAGGATAGCGATTGTGATCCCTGCTTTACGCGCGGCGAACGTGCGCTGTTGGGATGTCCTGTTTGCGGTAAAGCGGAAAGCGCCTACCAGACCTTCTCCCGACGGTGCCGCGCTCACTCCCACTCGATGGTACCCGGCGGCTTGCTGGTGATATCAAGTACCACCCGGTTGACACCGGAGACCTCGTTTATTATACGGTTGCTGATGCGCTCCAGAAGCTCGTAGGGTAGCCGCGCCCAGTCCGCCGTCATCGCGTCGTCGCTCGTCACGGCTCGGATGACGATAGGGTAGGCGTAGGTGCGAGCGTCTCCCATGACGCCCACAGAATGTATAGCCGGCAAGACCGCGAAGCTCTGCCAGAGCTCACGGTATAACCCGGCGTTCCTTATCTCGTCCTGCAGGACGAAATCGGCCTTGCGCAGGATCTCCAGTCGCTCGGCCGTGACGTCTCCTATAACCCTAATAGCAAGCCCTGGACCCGGGAACGGCTGACGCCACACCATACGCTCGGACATCCCCAGCTCAGCCGCCACTACCCTTACCTCATCCTTGAACAGGTTCCTCAACGGCTCGACGAGGTCGAGATCCATTATCTCCGGTAGCCCTCCAACATTGTGATGGCTCTTAATGCGAGCGGCATCGCGGGTGCCGCTCTCGATCACGTCGGAGTAGAGCGTACCCTGCACTAGGAACTTGGCGTCCTCTATGAGAGAAGCCTCCTCCTCGAACGTACGGATAAACTCCTCGCCGATAATCTTGCGCTTCGCCTCTGGGTCGGTAACTCGCGCGAGCTTGTCCAGGAAGCGCTCCTGCGCCTCGACGTGTACGAGGGGCATCTCCGAGTTCTTCCCGAACGCCTCGGTGACTTGTTCGGCCTCGTTGTGCCTTAAAAGGCCGTGATCAACAAACACGCATGTCAGATTGTCGCCGATCGCTCGGTGCACCAGCATTGCCGCCGTCGCCGAGTCGACGCCCCCAGACAGGCCGCAGATCGCCTTCGCGTCCCCAACTTGCTCCCTTATCTTCTCGACCGTGTCGGTAATGATGTTGACCGGCGTCCAATCAGGAGTGCAGCCACAGGCCTCAAAGAGGAAGTTCTTGAGGATTTCCATACCGTACTCGGTGTGCCTGACCTCCGGATGAAACTGCACCCCGAAGAAGCCCTTGCTTTGCTCCTCGAAGGCTATGATAGGCACGGAAGAAGTCTCGGCAGTAACGGCGAAGCCTTCGGGAGCGGCGAAGACGGCATCGCCGTGGCTCGTCCAGGCCCGTTGCTCCTCGGGTGTGCCCATGAAGAGCATGCCGTGCTCCTTCACCCGTAGGTCCGAGCGGCCGTACTCTCTTATTTGTGTGGCCCCGACCTTCCCACCCAGCTCGAGCGCCATAAGCTGCATCCCGTAACAGATGCCCAAGGTAGGCATGCCCAGATCGAAGAGCCTCCCATCCACGCGTGGCGCCTCTTTCCCGTAGACGCTGTTCGGCCCGCCGGAGAGGACAATCCCTTCAGGCTCGCGCGCTATGATCTCTTCGACAGGCGCGTCAAAGGGAACGAGTTCAGAGTAGACGCGCGCTTCGCGGACACGACGGGCGATGAGTTGAGCGTACTGGCCGCCGAAGTCGAGGACGAGGATCAAAGGATATTACTCTCTAGCCCATCCCGACGCCCTGGGAACGCTGCTCGAACTTTCCCTCCGTGTATAAAGAAGGCGCCACCATAATCTCAGCCTTCTGGAACTCCTTTATGTTTTCGTAACCGGTCGTCGCCATGCTCATCCTCAAGGCTCCCATGAGGTTCAAGGTCCCGTCGTTATCGTGGGCCGGACCGACCAGGATCTCTTCCAGCGTACCCGTGATCTTGGTGCTGATACGTGTCCCCCGGGGAAGCGTCGGATGGAAGGTTGCCATCCCCCACGAGTAGCCGCGCCCGGGCGCTTCTTCCGCCTTCGCAAACGCGCTCCCGAGCATCATGGCGTCAGCGCCACAAGTTATGGCCTTGGCGATGTCCCCACCGGTCCGCATC
>JAFAPF010000444.1 GCA_019247245.1 Rubrobacter sp.
CCTCTGCGTTACCCGAATCCGAAACACTTGGGGCCTGCGAAACACTTCGAAACCCTTTTTGGTCATGAACATCATGAGAATCTTTTGCGGACTGTTCATGCTCGAAAGGTATTTCGGAGGGTTTCGAATCGGCCAAGTGTTTCGCACTTGCGGAAGACTTGGCAGGTGTTTTGTTCCTTCATATCAACATCTATTATCGCACGTCAAGCAGAAGCCCTTGCTGATTGGTTTGCTAGGATAAGCTAGTCCGCCCTTGACAGGAGCGAAAAGCGCATATGGGCGATTATATGCTGCTTACGCTAGTCCTAAACTAGTTGCCTAAGCCATAAAGCCACGAGATCTTGGGGTTTCGCGAATTATGCTAGTAACTATCCCCATCTCGTGCATAAAATGACGGTCGTGGATCTTGAGGCTGTCATGAAGCTCTTAAGCGAGGAGCGCGTGCGCCGGGGATTGTCCTTAGAAGAGGTTGCTCGGCACGCGGGGTGGGCCAACGAGTCCATTCCCCGGAGGCTCGAGCATTCTGGCACTAACCCCACCTTGCGGAGTGTGCAGCGCTACGCACAAGCAATCGGCGCCGAGTTAAATATCAGCCTAGCGGGTACGCGGGTGATCTCGTTTTTCAACCACGCAGGCGGTGTTGGTAAGTCCAGTGCGGCTCGAGACCTAGGCTATGTGCTCGCGCGCTTGGGATTTAAAGTCTTGCTGATCGACGCAGATCCTCAAGCCAACCTTACCGCCTGGTTGGGGGTTCGCGAAGAGGTTGCTTTGCAGCAGACGCTCTACCCAGCGGTCATAGACGAGCCGGACAGCCTCTCCTTACCAGAACCCCTAGAGGTCCATGGTCTCCACCTCATTCCTTCCACACTCGATCTCGCGCGTCTGGAACCACAGCTTATTGGGGTGATCATGGGTGTAACACGGCTTCGCATGGCCATAAGAAGGCTCTCAGAGTACGATTTCGTCATGATAGATCCGCCGCCCTCCCTCGGACAGCTTTCCGCTCTCGCCGTTATTGCTTCAGAGTACGTGGTCGTCCCGGTTCCAACCAACGTCAAGGGCTTCGAGGGCGTCAAGACGGTGGTACAAATGGTCCAGGAATTTCGACAAGCAGCCCCTGAGCTCAAGCTGGCCATGTTTCTCCTGACACATCACGATGAGCGTACCCGCCACGACCGAGAGTCCGAGGAGAGCATGAGAGAACAGCTAACGTCCCTGGCCCCAGTCTCTTCGCCCCTTCGCTACCGTCCTGCAATCTACAAAGACGCCTCGCTCGCTGGACTCCCGGTGCCCCTCTACGCCCCGAGGGGAAAGGCGGACGAGGAGATACGAACAGTGGCCGGCGAGCTACTCGAAGCCCTAGAGGTGAAGGTGCATGTCTAGGGCTGGAAACGTGAATCGCAAAAGCGTATTTCAGGACATCCTAGGAGCCGTCGTAAAGCAGGATGTAGAGAGCCAAGATAGCGTACAAATGCTCTCTTTAGACGTGCTTCGCCTCCCAGAGCGCCAACCCCGGCGCTACTTCGACCCCCGAGCGATGGACGAGCTCGTGAGATCCATCCAGCGTCACGGCATCCTCCAGCCGCTCCTCATTCGTCCTCTCCGAGAGGACCCAAGTGGGGAGTACGAAATTGTTGCGGGTGAACGACGCTACCGTGCTGCCCGCGAGGTAGGCCTCGCTGAGATCCCCGTTGTGATCCGCAGGATGGGTGAGGACGAAGCCATGCAGTACGCGCTCCTGGAAAACCTCCAGCGTGAGGATCTCAATCCTGTGGAGGAGACCGAGGGGATTCTCAGCCTCCTGGCCCTGGGTCTCGAGATAAGCGTTGAGGACGTCATATCGCTGCTCTACAGGATGCAAAATAGCTTGCGTCACCACGCACAGCGTGAAGGCGTAAGCGCTACCCATAACGTTATGGGTAACTCCGAGGAAGAAGTCGTGCTTGGTATTTTTGATGGGCTCGGCATCATGGCCTGGGAGTCCTTTGTTAACAATCGCCTTCCTCTTTTGAACCTTCCAGAGGATATCCTCCAAGCCCTCCGCTCCGGCCGTATCGCCTACACGAAGGCCCGTACCCTCGCTCGTCTCACGGACAAACAGGAGAGAGAAGCCTTACTGCAGGAGGCGATCGCGAAGGACCTCTCCCTAAGCATCATCCGAAGTCGGGTCAAAGCCCGCCTGGCCAACAACACCGCTCCTACGCCCCTCGACCTTCCAAGCAGGGCTTCTGCCCTGGCTCGTAAACTTCGGAGGCGCAAAGTTTTGCGAGATGACAAGAAGCGAGAGCGCTTGGAGACGCTCCTGGCCGAGATGGAGCGCTTGTTAGAAATCTAGCTCTTGCCCAGCGCTTTTGATTCGCGTCTACTTCACGATCAGGAGCAGCATCTGCGAGTCTGAGTAAATCACCCCCTCCTCACAGCCGTACCGTGCAACTGAGGAAGCGCGTCTCTGAGATAGCGTGCAACTAAGGAAGCACCCACCCTTAGATTCCAGCCCATTACCGTGCAACTAAGGAAATAGCTCTTAGCATACGAACCTGCTCACTCCTGCTTGGCCACACGAGCTTGCAAATTACGAAACTCGTGGCTTTATCACTAGCAAAGATGAGCAGAGACTAGGATTTGCCGGTATCTTCGCGGCGCGCTGTTTGAGCTTTTCTCGTTTTGAAGGGTCCTATGCAGCAATTTTGCAAGGCGTGTCTTGGTCAGGTAAAAGCCCGAGGGCTCAAGACAAGGACAGCCTCGCCTTGCATCTTTACCGTGCAACTAAGGAAGGAAACAGACGCCCATACCCACTTCCCCACATGCACGGTAAAGCGACGCCACTTCCTTAGTCGCACGGTACATTGTGCCTCCTGCCTACCGTGCAACTAGGGGTAGCGTACCGTGCAACTAAGGAAATATTACCGTGCAACTAAGGAAATTCCCTCTTATTTTTTCCTGCAAAACGGGGAGTTTTTAAAATCACACTCCGTTCCCTGTTTTACAGTTGTTTGTTTTTGTTGTTTTGTTAACAACAGAAAAAGGCCGTTTAAGGGAGGAAGGCGGCATGGCTGAGAAGGTCACAGAGCGCAGGGAGCAGGCAAAGGGCCTTGTTCTTGCCGAGGGAAACTTTGAGGAGCACCCCTACTTTCGGGTAGGGGACAGAAACGCCGGCACAGGCGTTCTAACCTACGAAAACGAGCTTAGGACAAGGGATGGGCACATCCTTCGGCAGTCTTGGACAGTACGAGCTGTGCATGGGCGGGGACTGCCTGGACGCTTCGACCAAGACGTCTATGTGGCGCTGTTACAGATGATTGACGATAAAGGCTTGCCTGCTGATGGGTGGTTGAGCTTCTCGCTCTACGAGCTCGTAGAGCTTATGGGGCGCAAACACTCAGGACGAGACTACCGGCAGGTTAGAGAGTCGTTGCGGAGACTAGCAACAACCTCCATTGAGAGCGACAACGCCTTCTACCATCGGGGGTGGAAGGAGTACATCTCAGACACATTCAGCCTGCTTTCGGAGGTCAAGCTCTCAGAGTACGAGGATCCGCAGGGCGAGCGTACTGACCGCAACCGGGTGCTTTTGAGTCAGTATTTCGTGGACTCCTACAAAGCAAACTACCTGAAAAATATCGACGTTGAGTTTTACTGGTCGCTTGCAAGCCCGATTGCCAAGCGCCTCTATCGCCTCGTAGACAAAAAGCGCAACGGGAGAAGGCGCTGGGAAGTGGAGCTCTTCTCACTCAAAGACCGCATCCCCTTAAGCGACTACAAGTACGCCTCAAAGATCAAAGAAAAACTAGCCCCGGCCCATGCCGAGCTTATAGAAAAGGATTTCCTCAAGAAGATTACCTACCGCAAAAACGGGGGCAAGGAGTTTGCAAGCTATGCGATTACCGAAACCTTCCACGCCCGCAGGTCTGCAATTGGTGCCCTGGAGCCACCAGGTGGGGATGAGTTCTTCTGCGTCCAGCGCCTGAAGGCAGAAGGGATGGAGACCAAGGCTGCCGAGGAGCTCGTGGCGACGCATGGGCCCTCGCGCGTCATGCGCTATGTTGAGGCTCTCCCATACCAGAAAAATCTTCGCAACCCAGCGGGCTGGTTGAGAAAAGCCATAGAGAACAACTACGAGCTGGATATGCCTCCAATCTCCGGCGTGCTTAAGCAGGCCTCTCCGGGGGCCAATGTCGAAGCGACCCTGTATCAGCACTGTGAGGCAAGAAGGGAGAGAAAAGACGACTACGCGTGGTTTTTTAGCGAGACTGAGGAGACCCAGAGCAACCGTAAGCGGTTCGAAGAAGAGGAACAGTACCGCGCCAAGGCTTCAGAAGACCTCAACCTAGACGACTCTTCCTCTTCCGAGCCCATCCTTGACCCGCAAGCCATTGAGGCCTGGGAATCGCTCGTTGAGGATCTCGTTGCGCTGCTAGGTCAGGACAGCCTTTCTCCGTGGTTTGATCAACTTGAGGGGGGCTACCTTGAGGGTGCAACCCTCACCGTGTTAGTGCCCAACTCCACAGCTGCGAACTACCTCAACGATAACTTAGGAGCGGATCTGCTCCACCTATGGCGGGAGCGTGTCGGTGAGGGAGCAGTTCTTGAGGTGACAACAGACCTTGCCGGAGGCAAGCGAGCGCTACTTACGGGATAAATAGTATTTATAATACTGCAGATTTCTGTTATCTTCTCTCTTGTGTTGCTCTATGGTATTTGGAGTGCTGTTCTGCCTCGCTAGTATTATAGATATTCTACCCCTGTAACCCTCACCGCCCCACTAACCTGACGTGGCACCTAGAGCATAGAATTCTCTTATGTAGCGCACCTGGATATAATCTCCTGTACTGTTACATAAGACAAAAGAGAGTGGGGGAAAGCGATGCTTCTCACCAAGACACAACTTACAAACGCCGAGACAGAGGAGCTTGAGGACTCACGAAGCCGTATAGAGGGTGAGCTCTCCTCTACCACCTGCCGGCTCTCTGGAGGCTCTCTAGCGGCAAGCTCCCGACGGGTGAGGACAGCAACTGCCGGAATGTTGCGCCTAGAGCACGTGAAGTGCGGCAAGGAACGCTGCAAGAAGTGTATAGAGGGTGAGGGACATGGCACCTACTGGTATCTGTGCTAGGTGTACAAGGACTTTGAATATACGTGAGGACAATAAAGCGGGGTGGGTTAACTAAGCGTAAATTCTTCGTTAATCTTCGTTAATTCTCATAGTACTCTCAGAAATAGCGGATAGCCTCTTCTTGTAGCAAAGGGAAAAGCCGCTTGAAGAAGGGAGAGTATTTCGTTGCAGGAGGATCGCACGGCTACAGCCATACTTAGGCGCCTTAGTGATACGGAGAACTACCCAGAGGATACCCTCGTTTCATACCTAGAGTTCTCTGAGAATGGCAACCTTTACTACTTCACCCCTGGAGGCTTTCTCTACCGAAGAGAGGATCCTGGGATGGAGGAAGTGGGCGGTGTGTTCTGTGGTTACCTAACCGACGAGGTCTGGCACTACAGAACTACTGACTATGAGTACCCTTCAGGGAATGGCTTATGAATCGCACACTACAATAAAAGAGAGGGGCCGGGGTTTACCAGATGTCGTGGGTGTTATGAGAGGACAAGACCCGGCCCCAAAAGAGGTGCGCACGAAGAGCTTGCCTCTCCCCGTGCGGAGAGGCATAGTACTAAGCGCTCCGCCCTCCGTAACAGCCCCAATCCCGGTGACCCCAACATAGGGTAGGTACGGTGTAATTAGCCCCAACTCCTAGGTAGAGACCAGAGCCCCGTAATAACAGTTCCCCCACTGCTCTATACACCGCACGTCGGCCGTCTTTATGGCGACCAGGAAATCCGTTTAGGAATAAAATCTAGAACGTTTTTCTCGGCCGCTGTAGGGCCCTCTAGGGGGCGTTATCTACTCTTCTGGTATCACACCTCTACTTCTCCGGTGCCAAAGAGGACGCTACAGGCGATTCTCGTGGCTTCTGTGGTGGCTTCTGTGAGTCAGGCGCTAGACAAGTGCCAACTGCGCTTCTCGATTCCAAATGCCCACGAGCGTACCAAGGCATCCTTCTCTTCTGTACTGAGGGTGAGAGCATCAGCAACTCGTATGAAGAAGTCCACAGGTATCTGGCGACTCCTACCGGCTATAAGGTTCTCTAAAAGAAGAGAATTGTAACCGGTACGCTCAGCTAAGTTGGCTACGCTCATACTATGGCGACTTAGGATGTTCATGAGTGTCCGCTGGAACTCGGTTGTTGCCATTGTCGTTACCTCCTCCTCTGTCCGCCTTCACTCCTACAGAGCCTCTGCTTCGGCTCGAAGGGGATAAACATTATGCTCGTTCTTGGAAGTACTCACAAGCAATTTTCACTACTCGAAGATGAGTTGGTCGGAGAATCCCCAATGGTGCGAATATACCGCTGTCCTCTGCTTTGAGATGAGCAGAGCGATAATGGCAGGCTCCTAGCTAGATGGAGGCGCAAGCTTTAGACTATCCTGGTCACAAAACCACGAGAGTCTGCAGCTTTAGGGGGGCCTTCGCAATCGACAGGATCCTCTACCGTCAGTTCGCTGGCGCTATAGCGGATGAGATTCTCTGGTACCTCAGACAGGACCAGTACTACATAGATAGGGTCCACATTGAAGAGGTGGGCGAACGTGTAGGTATAGATGACGAAACGACCACCGGGATATTTCTGTGCCTTGCAGGTGAGGTATGGGCAGGTGAACACCTCTCGGAGGAAGGCCCGCCGATGACAGTCCTTGCGCCTAGGAGCGAAGCACCGCCCTGGAATAGGGTGACCTTCGACCCTGATTGGTTTCGGCAGCGAGGGAAGCTGCCCACGAGCGATACTAGCTGAAAAGCTGAATGGTTGGTGGGTAGCACTACTGAGTAACTACGGAAAGGCCTTTCGTTTAGAAACGACGGTCTTCAAAATTAGCGAAGAAGGAGACAATTTCCCTTACGCTGCACTCAGCAGGGTCTCCTGTGCGGTGATGATTCTATAGTGCCAGACCTCATCGATGAGGTAGCCGCAGAAGAACTCTTTCGCTGCTTCTGTCCCAGGCTCTTTACGGTAGAGGAACTCACCAGGGGTGAAATAGTAGATTCTCTCGCAGGCTGAGAACTCTTCGTAAGGAGCAGCTTTCTGAATCCTCTCGTAGTCGATAATAATTTGTCCGCCATCCTCGCTTGTACTGAAGTAATTTAGG
>JAFAPF010000449.1 GCA_019247245.1 Rubrobacter sp.
ACCCTCTTCTTCCATAATGGATACGCGCCTGTCAACGATCCATTTTTCGATCTTGTAGTCAGGGATGCCGTACATGAGGAGGCCGCCTATGCGATCGTCCTTCTCGAAGACCGTCACGTGGTGCCCCGCCCAGTTGAGCTGCTGGGCCGCCGCTAGCCCCGCTGGACCACTTCCCACTATAGCGATCCTCTTACTCGTCCTCTGCTCAGGCAGCGGAGGCTTTGGGGTGACCCAGCCTTCCTCGAAGGCGCGGTTGATGATGGAGAGCTCTATCTCCTTTATGGTTACAGGGTCGTCGTTTATTGTTAAGACGCACGCTGGCTCGCAAGGGGCCGGGCAGAGCATCCCTGTGAATTCAGGAAAGTTGTTGGTCTTGTGCAGCCGGTCTATAGCCTCTCGCCAGTGGTCCTTATAGACCAAGTCGTTCCAGTCCGGGATCAGGTTTCCCAGAGGACAGCCAATGTTACAAAAAGGAATACCACAATCCATACAGCGCGAGGCCTGGCCTTTAAGCTCATCCTCCGCCATAGGCTTATAGATGTAGCGATAGTCCTGTATGCGCTCCTCAATGGTACGCTTGGGGGTGGGTTTGCGCCCGATCTTCAGAAATCCCTTGGGATCTCCCACTACTTGACCACCTCCAGCTCCGCCTCCTGGCGCTCCTCAAGGACGCGCTTGAGGTCGTGCGGCATGACCTTGATGAACCTGGGCAGTAACGCCTCCCAGTTCTCCAAAACCCTCCTTGCGATCGTGCTTTCGGTAAGCTCCAGGTGACGTTCGATCAGGCCGTGCAACAAGGCAACGTCCTCCTCCGACTCGACCACCTCCAGGCCGACCATCCCCGGGTTGTAGAGCTTGCAGAAGCGGTCATCCTCGTCGAATACGTACGCGACACCCCCGCTCATTCCGGCGGCGAAGTTGCGACCCGTGGGGCCCAGCACAACCACAACACCTCCGGTCATGTATTCGCAGCCGTGGTCCCCGACGCCCTCGACGACCGCCTCAGCTCCCGAGTTGCGGACCGCAAAGCGCTCTCCGGCATAGCCCCGGAAATAAGCCTCGCCTGCGGTGGCGCCGTAGAGAGCCACGTTGCCTACCGCAATACTCTTCTCCGGCTCGTAGGCCGCATCGGGGGATGGGTAGACCACGAGCCGGCCACCGGAGAGGCCCTTACCCACGTAGTCGTTCGTCGTGCCCTCAAGGCAGAACGTGAGGCCCCGGGCCAGCCAGACGCCAAAAGATTGGCCAGCCACACCCTTGAAGTCTATCTGGACCGTATCCTCCGGCAGGCCCTCGTTTCTATAGCGCCGAGCGACCTCCCCGGACAGCATCCCACCAACGGTACGCTGGGTATTAACGATGGGGACCTCTAACCGCACCGGTTCTCCATCCTCCAGGGCAGGACTGCAGTGTTTGATCAGTTGGTTGTCCAAAGCCTGGTCGAGGTGGTGGTCTTGCTGTTCGACCCTGCGGATGGGGACATCTTTGGCCTTCTCCGGCACGTAGAAGATCGCCGAGAGGTCTACCCCCCTGGCTTTCCAGTGCTCGATGGCTTCCTTTGTCTTCAGCTTGTCCGAACGGCCGATCATCTCTTCGAACTTCCGGAAACCCAAGGACGCCATGAGCTGCCTTATCTCCTCAGCCACGAAAAAGAAGTAGTTGATGACGTGCTCCGGTGTCCCGGTGAACTTCTTCCTGAGCACCGGGTCCTGGGTAGCGATCCCGACCGGGCAGGTATTCAGGTGGCACACCCGCATCATGATGCAACCAGTGGCAACCAGCGGCGATGTCGAGAAGGCGAACTCCTCCGCCCCCAGAAGCGCAGCCACCACCACATCGCGACCCGTCCTCATCTGACCGTCGGCCTCCAGGTAGACCCTCCCGCGCAGGTTATTCTCCACCAGGACCTGCTGGGTCTCGGCGATCCCAAGCTCCCAGGGGAGACCAGCGTGCTTTATAGAGGACAAAGGGGAGGCCCCAGTACCGCCATCATACCCGGCGATGGTTATATGATCCGCTTTTGCCTTGGCCACCCCGGCGGCGATGGTCCCGACCCCGACCTCCGAGACGAGCTTCACGCTCACCAAAGCTTGTGGGTTGGCGTTCTTGAGGTCGTGGATGAGCTGAGCGAGGTCCTCTATGGAGTAGATGTCGTGATGCGGAGGCGGGGAGATCAAACCAACCCCCGGCGTCGAGTAGCGCACCTTTGCTATCTCCTCGCTGACCTTATGACCCGGAAGCTGGCCACCTTCACCGGGTTTGGAGCCCTGAGCCATCTTTATCTGCAACATGTCAGAGTTAACTAGGTACTCGGTGGTCACGCCGAAGCGACCACTGGCTACCTGCTTTATGGCGCTACGCCTTACGTCGCCGTTCGGGTCAGGGGTGTAACGCTCGGGGTCCTCCCCCCCTTCACCGGTGTTGGACTTGCCTCCGATCCTGTTCATAGCGATGGCCAGGGTCTCGTGCGCCTCCTTGGATAGTGCGCCGAACGACATTGCCCCCGTCGTGAAGTGCTTGACGATCTCCCTAGCGGGCTCGACCTCTTCTATTGGGATGGGGTCACAATGAAAGTCGAAGAGGCCGCGCAGGGTCGCAAAGCGCGCTCTCTGGCCGTTAAAGTGGTCCGAGAACTCCTTGTAGGTCTCGAAGCTGGCCGTCTTAACGGCCCGCTGGAGCGGTACTATACTCTTCGCGTTCCACAGATGATACTCACCCTGCACCCGGAGCTGGTATTGACCCCCTACGTCGAGCTCTTCCGCCCCGTCCTCGATGGTCGAGAAAGCCCGCCGGTGACGCTCCAAGACCTCCCGGCCGATCCCGTCGAGGCCTATGCCCCCTATGCGCGAGGCCGTGCCGGTAAAGTGTCTGTCGATCAGGGCCCTGTCGAGGCCCACCGCCTCGAAGATCTGAGCCCCACAATACGAGAACAGAGTCGAGATGCCCATCTTGGAGATGATCTTGAGTAGTCCCTTATCGATGGCTTTGACGTAATTTTCGGGGGCTTCCTCTGGCGTGGTGTCGCCCAGCA
This sequence comes from Rubrobacter sp., assembly GCA_019247245.1. Taxonomy (GTDB): domain Bacteria; phylum Actinomycetota; class Rubrobacteria; order Rubrobacterales; family Rubrobacteraceae; genus Rubrobacter_F. The sequence goes on from JAFAPF010000449.1 coordinate 3,032, forward strand.
TCTCGTTTCTGGCCAGGTCCTCGATGGTCTCGAAGGCTAGATAAGGATTGATGGCAGACGCTCCATAGCCGACGAGCAGGGCGAAGTGATGTACTTCTCTAGCTTCCGCGGTCTCAACCACTAGCGTGGTTCGAGTGCGGATACCCCTGCGGACGAGATGATGGTGAACGGCTGCGGTGGCCAACAGACTCGGTATCGGCGCGTACTGTAAGCTCACCCCTCTGTCGCTGAGGACGAGGACCGTGGAGCCGCCCAGGACCGCCCGCTCAGCTTTCTCGCACAGCTTGTCGAGCGCCTCCTTTAAGCCTTCCTCGCCTGCAGCGACCGGGAAGAGAGCCGAGAGCGTAGCGGCAGCGAACGGCTCGGAGCGGAGCTGTCGGATCTTCTCGAGCCCAACGCCGGTTAGGATGGGCCTTTCGATCAGGACCCTGCGGCAGTGCTCCGGTGTCTCATCAAACAGGTTCTGCTCGGGGCCCATAGACATCTTCAGCGACATCACCAGCTCCTCGCGTAAGGGGTCGATCGGAGGGTTGGTGACCTGCGCGAAGTGCTGCTTGAAGTACGAGTATAGAAGCTGCGGCCGCTCGGAAAGGACCGCTAGCGGGGTGTCGGTGCCCATCGAGCCGTCAGGCTCCTTGCCGGTCTGAGCCATCGGGGAGAGGAGTAACCGAAGGTCCTCTATCGTGTAACCGAAGGCCAGCTGCCGCTCGAAGAGTGGGACAGGCTCCGGGCGTGGATCGGATGCTACCTCGGGTAGCTCATCGAGGTGGATCTCACCCTCATTGACCCACTGCTTGTAGAGCCGACGCGTGTAGAGCTGCTCCTTAATGTTCTCATCGTGCAGAAGCTCATGCTTCTCGGTGTCCACCACCAACATCCGGCCCGGCTGCAGCCTCCACCTCTCGACGATATCCTCCGGCGGCACGCGCAACGCCCCGTCCTCAGAGGCCATAACCACCCGCCCGTCACGGGTGACGGAGTAGCGGGCAGGACGCAACCCGTTGCGGTCGAGGGTTGCACCGATTACCCTGCCGTCGGTGAAGGCTATGGCCGCGGGGCCGTCCCACGGCTCCATGAGGGCGCTATGATACTTATAGAAGGCTCGACGCTCTTCGTCCATCAGCTCGTCGTTTTCCCAGGCCTCTGGCATCATCATCGCCACCGCGTGCGGCAGCGAGCGCCCGGCGAGGCATAGAAGCTCCAAGACGTTGTCGAAGATGGCCGAGTCGCTCTGGCCCGGCTGAATGATGGGCGAGAGTTTCTTTATGTCTTCGCCAAAGAGCGGGGACTCGAGGCGGCTCTCACGGGCACGCATCCAGTTGATGTTCCCGCGCAGGGCATTGATCTCACCGTTGTGGGCCAGGTACCGATAAGGGTGCGCCAGCTCCCAGCTCCCCAAGGTGTTGGTGGAAAAGCGCGAGTGCACGAGGGCAAGCGCGCTAGCGACCGCTGGATCCCTGAGATCCGGGTAGAACTCGGGAAGCTGCTCACCCTTGAGGAGGCCCTTGTATACAAGGGTGCGTGCCGAGAGGCTCACCATATAGCAACGGTCCTCGGCCGCCTCTTTTTCGAGCCTGCGACGGATCGCGTACAGCTTCCGCTCGAAGGCCGCCTCATCTCCCACTCTGTTCTCCACGAAGAACTGCCGGATGCGCGGCATACGACCCTGTGCCAAGCGCCCGGCCGCACCCAGATCGACCGGAACGTCCCGCCAATCCAGGAAGCGCTGCTCCTCCTCGGCCACGATCTGCTCCAGCTTATCCTCACAGTCGGGTCCCTCGTCTCCTTCGAACTCGAAGAGCATCCCCACTCCGTAGCGTCCAGCCGGAGGAAGCTCGATGCCCAGACACGCACACTCCCGGCATAAAAAGGCGTCCGGGATCTGCAGCAACATTCCCGCCCCGTCGCCGGTCTCCGGGTCGCTCCCGCTCGCACCCCAGTGGTCAAGGTTACGAAGAACCTCCAACCCCTCCTCGACGGTCTCCCGGGTTCGCCACCCGTCCACCCGCGCGATAAACCCGAAGCCACAGGCATCATGTATATGCGCAGGACTGTGAAGCCTCGAGCTGGTTATCTCTGACACAATCCTCCGAGCAACAACCTCGTCACTTCAACCATCCATAGTTCTGATTCATTACTACTCCGGAATCAAAGTGTCCAGAATCTCCTCACCGAGGCTCACCTTCGAGTTCTCCCTGGTGGGTAAGGCATCTATGAACGGCAAAAGCTCCACCTTGGCCACCTCGTAGATCCGCCGGAGCTCGGCGACGGGATCGTGATGCTCATCTACCCTGAGATCCACGTACGGGTAAGGCTGGCTCTCTATCATGCGGATCGCGGCGCTCTGGCGTCCCCGCTTCTCCCCACCAGCCTCCTGCCCCGCCTCCAACGCCCGCACGAGGCGCTCCGCGAGCGGCTCCCCCT
>JAFAPF010000320.1 GCA_019247245.1 Rubrobacter sp.
GTGATCGTAGCCGACGCCTTTTCCTCGGATGCGGTACCGGTTCACCTGCTAACGCGCGAAGCGCTGGACATATACCTCTCCAAGCTAAGGAGCGATGGGGTTATGGCCTACCACATCTCCAACCGACATTTGGACCTTGAACCCATGTTGGGCAACCTGGCACGGGATAGACAGCTTGTCTGCTATAGCCAGCTTGATACCCAGACTGAAGGAGAACCAGGCAAACTGCCATCAAACTGGGTGATGATGGCAAACAAGAAGGAGGATCTGGGCAGCGTGGTCAATGACAGGCGTTGGCGGGCGTGCGCTACCACTTCTGATCCAAGCGATGTCTGGACCAATGACTTCTCGAACATCCTCAGCATCTTTAAGTGGCGCTGAGTCCTTCTCTACAGCCCGGATGGTTCGGTATTTTCTCCGGACCATCCGGGCGCATCTTCTTCGAACGTTACAGCGGCAGTACCCAGTGAGGTACCCTGGCTCTCGATGATGCGACGCTCGGACAGATAGGCTTGGATCATCATCGCGAGCTCGATCTTGTCGCGTGCGATGGGGAGGGTGCCAGCCTCCTCCTGCATCAAGATGTCACTTCCCTTTACTCCCAAAGACCTCTCGAACTCCCCGATCCTACGCCGTAACTTCAAGCGACCGCCGGGGGTTAGACGCAAAAAGGTCTGGTTTTCGGAACCCCGTACAGGGTATATCCAGGCGTTCTTTACCCAGGATTGCAGAATCTCCGTTTTCAGCTGCTCTCTGTGTTTTAGATCCATCAACACCTTCTCCTAGCTGTCACGTTAATGTACTACCCTAACCCACGAAACTCTACAATGGCCTAAGCGTATAGGTCGATATGATGAGCTGCACTCCGAGCACCGCTACTTTCTGGGGACACAAGCTCCAGCAAAACCTAGCAGGCTCCTTTACCGCTCGCTCTAGCGGCTTCTTCGCGTCGGAGCTGAGCCTTCTGACCCTGGGCGTGGAAGAGTTCGGTACGCTGCGTTTGGGTAGAATGGGGGATGCACAGTTCCAAGCGGAAAGCTTCGTGGCGGCGTTCGAGACGTCTGGAAAACGCTACAGTATGGGCGTGGATGGTAGGGAAATACTCGCCGCCCATTCGAAAGGGTACTCCACCGACAAGCTCGAAATCTTCTGTGGTGATCAAACTTACGAGGCCCAGATTAGCCCTTTCCGCAACCTCGCGCTCGCCTCGCAACCCGCCGGTGAAAAGACAGCGCATCTCTCTGGAGGTTTGACCGGTCGAAGCTATGAGGTCCTCTTCGCCGCCGAAGACAGGTGCGCGCTCTCCGTGGCGGTCTTTCTCCTCTGGCGTATCGTCGCTGCCCGCCGCCACGCCTACCGTGCGGGAGGAGCTATGTAAGGGGAGCAGCCCGGAGAAACCTTTGCCGCGTTGTATAAACTGGATCGTGCTAGACGTATCGAGCAAAAGGAGCGAGCATGCAACAGCGAGACCCGAACTACGGAAGGCAACAGGAGCCCCAGGAGCTCCGAACCCCAGTGCGGATGAGTATCGAAGACGAGCGGACTTGGTCGATGATCGCGCACCTAAGCGTGCTGTTGAACTTAATAACCGGTCTCGGCGGCCCGGTCGCCGCCCTTATCATCTGGTTGGTCTACAAGGACAGGTCCCAGAGGGTAGCCTTCCACGCCCTGCAGTCGCTCTGGTATCAGATAGCATGGATCGTGATCCTCGCAGTAGGCTGGTCTGTTACCTTCGTCCTCATGTTCGTCTTGATCGGTTTTCTGCTGATCCCGGTGATGGTGCTGCTTTCTTTAGTACCCTTCATACACCAGTGTTACGCCGCCTACAAAGCCTACCAGGGCGTTGACTATCGTTACCCAATCATAGCCGACATGATCCACAGCGAACGTAGAATCCCCTAACCTTCTTGGAGCTCATACCCGCCGGTATACCACCCGGGCGAACTAGGCTCGGGTGGTATACCGACCCTATTTATAGTGTTTGTAAGACAACCTTCCCAATAAAAGGTTGCATCTCGCCTGTAAGAGGTGCAAACTAGGCTTTCTTAGTCAAGGAGGTAATTAGAGGTGTTGAAGCGCTCCCGCACCAGAGATCCGTACGCCGAGAGTTTTCGCGAACGGCACGCTTTGAGCATAAACCAGGCGAAGCGATGGACGAGGCGTCTCCTTTTTGTCGCGGCTATCTACGGCCTTTATCTGCTGGTTGTCTGGTCGTTCTTCCCATGGGGGCAGGTAATAGTAACCTCACAGGGCCCGGTCCGGGTCCCGCAGTTCTCCCTTTCGGAGGCAAATGGCCTCATCCCCGGGCTACTGGAGGAGCTATTAGGCTTGGGGGCCACGCTATTCGTTGCCATGGCGCTCCTGATCGTGCAGTTCGTGGCGCTCTTCTGGTACCTCTCACGCGGCAGGACCTACATAATCTATCCGGGGGAATATGACACAAGCTTCGAAGATGTGCGCGGCCAGAAGGCTGCGGTCGAGGCCACAAGCGAAGTCGTAAGGCTCTTCCAGGGCTTCAAAAAGTTCCGCAAGATGGGAGGCTATCCGCCGCAGGGTATCTTGCTCGAAGGCCCGCCGGGGACCGGGAAGACACTTTTATCCAAGGCCATAGCAGGCGAGGTGAACGTGCCGTTTATCTACGCCTCGGCTTCGAGCTTCAACAACATGTTCATGGGTGTGGCGAACCTGCGGGTGGCGAGGCTGTTCGCCAGGGCCCGTAAGTTCTCCCAGCGCTTTGGAGGAGCAGTCATTTTCATGGACGAGCTCGATGCCATCGGCTCTCGCGGCGGGGTCGCAGGGATGATGGAACCCTACCCCTTCGACGAGTCCTTCCGCCATGGTCTAGAGGACAGGCTCTTCATGAAACGGTCGGAAGACCCCCGGCGGGAAGGCATCTTGGGCTTCGTAGACCGGGTCTTCGCCGGTGGTCTCAATGCAGGAGGGATGGGCGGGATGCTCGTCAACGAGCTGCTCGTACAAATGGACGGGCTCGAGCAGCCCAGGGGCTTTAGGCGCCTGCTGCGACGTACGATCCCGCTCTTCATCCGTAAGCACCTGAAGAGGAAGACTCCCTCCTACAATATCCTGGTGATCGGGGCCACCAACCGGGCCGACGCGCTTGACCCGGCGCTGCTCAGGCCTGGACGGTTCGACCGGCGTCTACACGTGGGGTTGCCGGATAAGGCAGGCCGCAAGGACATCGCCAAATATTACCTGGATAAGGTCCACCATGAGGACGTGGACCTCGAGAAGCTCGCGAAGGCAACGGTTGGGTACTCTCCGGCCCGAATCAAGAACATCATCAACGAAGCGCTCATCTTCGCGCTGCAGAACGGGCGGGACGCCCTGGACTGGGAAGACATCTGGTCGGCCAAGCTGACCGATGAGATCGGGCTCAAGCAGCCTGTGGAGTACGACGAGGAGGAAAAGGTCAAGATCGCCACCCATGAGGCTGGGCACGCGGTCGCCTCATGGTATCTGGAGCGCGAAGAGCTTCAGATGCAAGTCATTAGCATAGTCAAGCGGGAGAGTACTTTAGGGCTGGTTAGCTATCAGGAGAAGGAGGAGCGTTACGTGCGCACCCGCTCGGATGTGATGGCTCGCATAAAGACAGCTTTAGCCGCTGGGGCGGCGGAGAAGGTCTGGTTCGGGGAGACCACAACGGGCGTGAGTGGGGACCTTCGGCAGGCGACGTGGGCGGCGGCGACGATGGTCGGGTTTTTCGGCATGGGCAAAGAGCTGTACTCCTTCGGCACCATCCCGAACGAACTCGTCGGCGGCTCCTCCACAGGAGCTCTGCTTAGGGACGAGGAGGTACGCAAGGAGGCCAACAGGATCTTGGCCGAGGCCCGGGCTGAGATTGAATCGCTACTGCGCGAGAAAGGCACCATCGTCAAGGGCGTGCGCGACGCGCTGCTGGAACGCGAGGAGATCGTCGGCGAGGAGATAGAGAGGCTTTTCGCAGAGCTCGAGTCTCGTGAGGATCTACAAAGCACCGAAGTGCACTGAACGTCGGAGGTTTAGAAGAGCCAGAAGGCCTTCGCCTAGACGTCCACTTGGGCGTTACTAGATAGGCGTCTCTTCTGGTGGTCCAGATGAGGGTACGTCTTTTAGTACTACCGCCTCCCAGCCGGGTTCCTCGTTAGCTTCGATGAACTCACCTTCCCATACATCGCCCCTAAGAGCCACGAACGCCTCGCGAGCCTCGTCCTGGTCCAATCTGAACCGTCGTCCTATCTCTTCCACACCGATCCTATCGATGCGATCTCCGCCTTCTCGCCAGAGTTTCGCAAGTTCGTTTTGAAGACCTCGCGCGAACTCTTGACGGCGGTGCTGGTTTTCGGTCATGCTCGCCTCCTGGGTTATTTCGCCGCTTGATATATGCCCGCACCTCTCGTATCGGAACCCAGCACCAACAAAAGATGGACCGGACCCTGCCGATCCGACCGTGATGCACAACCCGGCGGATAATATCGGCTTTCACTAGACTAGGAACGTGCGCCGACCCAGAATACCTCATCGAACCTTTTTGAGGGTCCTCGCTGGGACAGCTATCGGCGGCACGCTCGCAGGTATGAGCGGGCTTTGTTACGCTCAAAAGTTCGCGCCGGAGAACATAGAAGTTACCAACGTGTCGCTCACCCTACCCCGGCTGACTCCTCTATTCGACGGCTATAGAATCGTCCAGATCAGCGACATCCACATGGATGATTGGATGACCTTCGGGCGCCTCACAGGCATCATTGAGCTCATCAACGAGCAGAAGGCAGACCTCATCGCGATAACCGGCGACTTCGTAACCTACTCGGCGAAGTTCAACGACGAGGAGCTGATCGACGCTTTGAGCATGCTCCGCGCCTCCGACGGGGTGGTCGCGGTGCTTGGCAACCACGACCACGAGGTAGATCCGGCCCGGACCCGAAGCCTCGTCCACAAGAGCGGGGTCTCGGAAGTAGGTAACGGGTTTCGCACCATCTGGCGTAGCGATGATGCTCTCCACCTCGCTGGTGTAGACGACTTGTTCGCGCGCCAGGCTCGACTGCATGACGTTCTTAAGAAGCTTCCCGACGAAGGCACCGCCATCCTGCTGGCCCACGAACCGGATTTCGCTGACGTATCTGCTCCGACCGGGCGGTTCGATCTGCAGCTCTCCGGCCACTCACACGGTGGGCAGGTACGGCTCCCCTTCATCGGTGCGCCATACTTGCCTCCCTACGGCAGGCGTTATCCCTGCGGTCTCTACGAGGTAGACGGCATGCTCCTGTATACCAACAGGGGCCTCGGTATGTTCCCACCACACATCCGCATTCTTTGTCGGCCGGAGATCACCGTCTTCACCCTCCGGATGACCGAAAGGCCCTGATCCGGCCGCGCTTGCACGCAGCCTCGCTACTCTACGCTATCCCGTGCCAGAGACCTGTCTCGGCTGCCCAGGGTGATCCCGCTAGTCGTGCTGTGTTGAGGTAAGGATACGACCGCAGGTGGTTATGATCCCACCCTTACACTATTTTTTGCGGACATCTTTAAGGATTTCGAAGATCTCGTTTATCAGCTCCTCGCGCCTTTGGGGCGGGAGATCCCTGGGGTGGATGGTTTGTTTATCGGACTGAAGGTTACGAAATTGCCCTTCTTCAGCCAGGTACCGGTCTATAAGACGCACGACGGCATCGACTTTCTCGCGAGGGAGGCCATCGCCGCCACGGGTTAGCCTGCTCCACATGCTCTCTTTACCCCTTCTCCTGGCTATCCTTGTCGGGATGCATTATACCCCGCGTCGTCGCCTCAGCAGGACTCCTCGGCGAGTGAAGGGCGTAGCGAGTAGCGACGCGACGGGAGAAAAAGAGCTCCCGGAAGGGGGTGAAGCCTCCGATGCCCTGCCAGGCATAGGCGGTTATACGGAGGTCGCTCTCCTCTATCTCGAAAGGTTGAAGCTCGAAGGACGCCCGAGGCGAAGGCGGTTCGACACCGGGCCGGCGGTTGAGATAACGAGACCGGGAGCACTCTCCTCGACGGTATGGACGGCCTCCTGGTGGTCCTGGCCACGGAGGGCCAGCTCGGCCCCTAACGAGGCGAAGGCTAAGGTTACTTCGGTATTGGCGAGCCCGTGACGACCAGAGTTCTCACCCTTTATGGGGTTGTGGTGAATCATGACTACCCTAGCGACGTCCCGGACGGCGCGTGAGAAGGCCTCTTCGACCTGCTCCAGATCGCGTTCGTTGACGTAACCTATGACGCCGAGGTCCCGCATGCGCCGCGTGAGGGAGCCGCGCGAGATGCCATGCGCGGTGTTGCATCCGGCGATCAGCGCCCCGGATATCTCCAGAGCCGGGTTGAGTTCGGGGGAGATATAACGGATGTATCTGGAATACTTAAACTCATGAGCGGGCTTCCTCAAGAGGCCTAGATTGCGGGCCACAGCCCCATCCAGCGTATGTCGTGGTTGCCGAGGATAGACTATGAGAGGTGCGGTTCTACGAATGTCGTCGAGGTAAGCGCGGGCACGCACGAACTCGGAGGTCAAACATCGCTGGGTGAGATCGCCACCGCGTCCGGCGAGAGCTTCGTGATGCAACTCCTAAGAGAGGTCAACCGCGCGGCCACCGAAGGCCGGCCGAAGTGTAAGTCCGACGCGTACAGTATCTTTGCTACAAAAGAGGAGTCTACCCGACCGCGCGCGTCTGAGAAACCCGTTCGTCCCTAGAGCTCGTCGAGGAATTCTTGCAGGGCGGCGTTGAACGCCCCGGGGGCTTCCAGGTTCGAGAGGTGACCGGCCTTCGCGAGGGAGAGATGGCGAGAGCTGGGTATCTTCCTTGCCATCTCCCCCATGATCTGCGGCGTGGAGAGCTCGTCCTCCACCCCACCGACGACGAGCGTGGGAACGTTTATCTTTCCGAGCAACTCCGTAGAGTCGGGACGCTCCCGCATGGCTCCCAGAGCGGCGACCACACCATCGGGGGAGCTCTCGAGGATCATATCGCGCACCGACTGCACGAGGTCTTGGTTGTTCTTCAGGGTATCAGGAGCGAGGAGGCGTTCCATCTGTAACTCCGGGAGGACCTCGATTCCTTCGTCGGCGACCCGGCACGCCACCTCCCGGCGCGCTTGTCTGGCTTCTTCGGGATCAGGGTCAGGCCGGGTGTTGGCCAGTAGTAAGGCGCGTATGCGCTTGGGAAAGAGCCTAAGGCAGGCGAAGACTATGTAGCCGCCCATCGAGAGGCCACCAAGGATCACACGGTCTATCTTCAGTGCGTCGAGAAGCTCCCTTACCTGCTCGGCGTAGTAACGCACGTCAGGTTGAGCTGGTGGACGAGGCGAACGTCCAAAGCCGGGGTAGTCCGGTGCGATCACGCGTCTACGGCCGGCCAGAGCTTTCATCTGCGGGGCCCACATCCAGCCATTCAAGGGGAATGCGTGCAGCAGAACCACCGGGTACTTCCCATCGCCGCTCTCCCTGTAGGACATAGGACCGCCGCTCGTTCTGTACTCTCGCATAGCGCTCCTCTCCTCGCATAGCGCTCCTCTCTTTTTCTAAGCGCTCTACGTACCCATTACGCCTACCATCTACCCAAAACAGGAGCAACGCGAGGATCCTGCTCGTTAGTCATGCTCTGAGGTTGGTCGCCCTCTATGACCTCTAGGAGAGCGGAAATGAGATCACAGGCATTAAAGTTGCTTCGCGCACAGCCTTATGCATAAAATGAAGCGCGGTTGGGTAGAGGGGTATCCAATGGTCAACCTAGGAAAGGAGGGCGTTCGGCGGCTGAGTTCACGTTGGGTTGTTAATTAGTGTGAAAAGGAAGAAATCGGGGAAAGGAGAAAACAGTGGCAGAAGACCGACAGTGGCAACCTCCTTTGGCAGATCCCGCTCCATTGGGGCTAGGAGGGTTCGCGCTTACGACCTTCGCGTTCTCGGTCGCGAACGCCGGCATAATTCCTGAGGACTCATTAAGATTGTTTATCCCGCTGGCGATATTCTATGGGGGTCTCGCTCAGTTTATGGCAGGGATGTTCGAGTTCCGGAACCATAATCTCTTCGGGGCAACGGGGTTCGCTTCCTACGGGGCATTCTGGCTGGCCCTGGGAACCGTGGAACTCCTTACAAGACAATTTGGGGTAGGAATAGAAATAGTCGGTTATCCGGTGGGCTGGTTCTTTGTAGCCTGGACCATCTTCACCGCCATCATGTGGTTAGCATCGTGGGGTGTGCATGCCGCCCTGGGTATAACGTTCACGCTGCTTCTGGCCACCTTTATCTTGCTCGCGCTTGCCGTGCTTATTAGTAGCCCCCCCAACCCGGCGATCCTCCACATGGCAGGCTACGTCGGCATCGTCACGTCAATAGCAGCTTGGTACATCGTGGCGGCGGACGTGCTCAACTGGACCTACGGGCGGCAGATTCTACCCCTCGGGCCTGCTGCCGGGTCGGCCAGCTAGAAGCGCAACCCAAGCTCGGCTGAAACGCCGCGGCAAACTACATATCACCGTGCTACGGGCGGCATCAGCCGCCCGTAGCACGGGTATCTGATTAAAAATTCCGCTGGTTGGGTAATGTTGTTAGGTAAAGGGAAGCTAACCCGTATGTTCGTGGTAGCGTAGTTCGCGGTAGATAGGAAAGGAGAGTAAATGAGCGAAGAAGAGCAGAACGGCCAAGGTTCGGGGGTAGAGACCTACAACCCCCCGGAGGATTTTGCCAAGAATGCCAACATTCAGGACCCAGAGATCTGGCAGAAGGCCAACGAGGACCGCGAGGGATTCTGGGAGAGTTGGGCCGAAGAGCTGCACTGGTTCCAGAAGTGGGACCAGGTCTGCAACTGGGATCCGCCGTTCGTCCAGTGGTTCGTTGGCGGCAAGACTAACCCGGCCTACAACTGCCTCGACTACCAGATAGAGCAGGGTCGCGGCGACAAGACCGCCCTGCTCTGGATAGGCGATGAAGAAGGTGACCGTCAGACCTACACCTACAACGAGCTTCTGGCCGAGGTCAACAAGTGTGCCAACATGCTAAAGAGCTTCGGGATAGAGAAGGGCTCCACGGTCAGCATCTACCTGCCGATGATCCCGGAGTTACCCATCGCCATGCTGGCCTGCTCGAGGATAGGCGCCATCCACTCGGTGGTCTTTTCCGCCTTCCAGCCGGCCCAGCTCGCCGAGCGCATCAACGACGTGGAGGCCCCGGTTCTTATCACCGCCGACGAGTCGCCGCGTGGGGGCAAGAAGACGCCCCTGAAGGAGTACTCCGAGGCGGCCCTAGAGGACGCCCCCAGCGTACAGAACGTGATCGTGGTTAGGCGCACGGGCGAGGATGTTCCCTGGGATGACGACCGCGACCACTACTGGGACGAGCTGATGGACCAGCAGAGCGACGAGTGTCCCGCCGAAGAGTTGGACGCCGAGGACCCATGGTTCGTGCTCTACTCTTCGGGCTCCACGGGCAAGCCCAAGGGCATCCAGCACAACGTGGGTGGCCTTCAGGTGCAGCTCAAGGCGACCTTCATGTGGGTCTGCGACCACAAAGAAGACGACATCTGGTGGTGCACGGCGGACATAGGCTGGATCACCGGGCACTCCTACCTGGTGTACGCACCGCTGCTGTGCGGCGGGACCACCTTGCAGTTCGAGGGTACGCCCACCTACCCGGATAACGATCGCTGGTTCCAGATCATAGAGAACGAGGGTGTCACCGGTCTCTACGCCGCTCCCACCGCCATCAGGGCGTTCCAGCAGGCCGGGGCCGACGAGACCATAAGGGACCACGACCTCTCATCCTTGCGGATCCTGGGTAGCGTCGGCGAGCCAATCAACCCCGATGCTTGGCGGTGGTACTACGAGAACATAGGCCAGGAGCGCTGCGCGATCGTCGACACCTGGTGGCAGACCGAGACGGGCGCGATCATGAGCTCCAACCTCCCCGGGATCAACGAGATGGTTCCCGGCAGCACCACCTACCCGTTCCCGGGGATAGAGTTTGGGCTCTACGACAGCGAGGAGCAACAGTTTCTCGAGTGCCCGGCCAGCGGGGAGTTGATCATCCCCAAGCCCTGGCCCTCCCAGCTCAGGACGCTGTGGCAGGACCCCGATCGCTACAAGGATGAGTACTTCTCCGATGTAGACGAGCAGACCTACTACGTTGAGGACGGGGCCACGTGCGACGAGACGGGCGCCTATACCATAACGGGCCGCATCGACGACGTGTTAAACGTATCTGGGCACAGGCTCTCCACGGTCGAGATCGAGAACGCCCTTCAGGGGACCGAGGGTGTAGCCGAGGCGGCGGTTATCGGCAGGAGTCACGACACAAAGGGCGAGGAGCCCGTGGGCTTCGTAATCATCCAGGAGGGCTACGAGTGGAGCGAGGATATGGAGCAAGACCTCATCGACCACGTGGCCGAGGAGGCGGGGAGCATCTCCAAGCCGGCTCGGGTGTTCGCTGTCGACGATCTGCCCAAGACCAACTCGGGCAAGATCATGCGGCGCATCCTTGAGAACATCTCCGAGGGCGAGGAGTTGGGCGACACTTCCACCCTGGCCGACCCGAGCATCGCGGAGACCATCCAGGAGCAGACCCAGCAGCAGATGCAGTAGCAAAAACAACTAGTAAGCAAAAAGAGAGGGGAGCGATACATCTCGCTCCCCTCTCTTTTTGTGTGCCTAAAGCGGTTTGCGAATAGGATGGCCCACATTAGAGGATGTCGCACAGGGACATTTACTCGAAGAATCTTCTTAGGACGAGAGCGGTAGCCGCGGTGGAGCGAGATGTCCCAAGAAGGGAGGTGCTCGAAACCTTCTCCATCTCTCTTAGCACCCTGAAACGCTGGCTGAGAGGATGAGGAGGGAAGGTAAGGGCCTCTCACCAGGGGTTTCCACAGGGCGCAAGCGACGTATCCTCGCCACCCCCGAGGAGAAGAAGGCCCTGTGGAAGCAACTCGAAGAGAACGACGACGCTACTCTCGAGCATCACTGCCAGATGTGGGAAGAGAAGTGTGGAGCGAAGGTTTCTATTGCGACGATAAGCCGGGCGATCAAGCACAAGCTGGGCTGGAGCTTCAAAAAAGACGCTGGGTGCCACCGAGCGAGACGAACAAGCTAGAGGTGCTTGGCGCGAACGCTTGAGGTCGGTCGATCCGCACCGCCTCGTCTTCGTGGACGAAAGCTCGACGAACGTCGCTCTTGTCCTGCGCTATGCTAGGGCACCCAAAGGCGAGAAAGCGCATGGGAAGGCGCCGAGGAATTGGGGAAAGAACGTGACTCTCATCTCCTCTATCACGTTGGCGGGCATGGGTCCTTCGATGCTCATCGAAGAACCTTCAGATGGAGAGTCCTTTGGACTCTACCTCAACGAGGTACTCGGTCCGAGGCTTTCGCCCGGACGGATAGTCGTGATGGACAACCTCTCCTGTCCACAAGAACCGCCGGGTAGGGGAGTTGATCGAGGAGTACGGATGCGAGCTGTGGTACCTCCCGGCCTACTCACCCGACCTTAACCTTATCGAGCAAACGTTCTCCAAGGACAAGGGAGCGCTCATGAAGGCGAAAGCTGGCAGCCTCGACGCACTGTTTGAGGCTACGAGTGATACGCTATGCGCGGTCACCGAGAAGGATGCTTGCGGTTTCTTCTCGCACTGCGGGTACGTCGAGC
>JAFAPF010000014.1 GCA_019247245.1 Rubrobacter sp.
CTCGTCATTAACGCGCACGAGGCTGCCTTCCTACTCGGGGAGGACGTGCAAGATCCCGAGGAGTCTGCCAGAAAGCTCCTGAAACTCGGTCCACCTTCGGTTGTCGTAACTTTAGGTGATGCGGGTGCGATCCTCACCACCGAAGGATCGACCCGACACTTTCCCGCTCCCGAGCTCGAGGCCGTGGACACCACCGGGGCCGGGGACGCTTTCGTCGGCGCTTTGGCAGCAAAGCTTGCGGCAGGCGCGCCGCTCAGAGAAGCCGTGCCCTATGCCGTGCTGGCGGGCGCCGTCGCGGTAACCCGCGAGGGCGCGCAGGGTTCGTTGCCGACCCCAGAAGAAGTGGAGAAACTCAGCGACACCAGACCGGCTAATTGACTTATTTGAACTCCTTGTCGTCGCCAGAGGGTGCATTCCGAGAGTTATGTTTAAGAGGAACCTCTAATTTTCATACGCACCTCGAAGCTAATCGCCCAGAACGTCATGAGACTGATGGTTGTTGTAAGAAGTGTCGCCGTAAGGAGCATGACCATAATCATGCTGGGGTGTTCGACTTGGGCCTCCGGAAGCAAGTGAGCCGCACTTATATAGGTCAGTACGCCCCCGGTGATGCCAATCAAGAACGGAGAACCTGATCACCGGGGACAGGCAATGCCACGGTCAAACCCGCCGCGAGCAGTATAGCGAGTCCTAGCAATACTGTCGCCTACACCACTTGAGTGTGCGTTGCACGCGTGACCATAAGCAACGCGGCCAGCGAGATCCCGACCTGCATCTGATGTACGAAGGATGCCAAGCCCGACAACCCCAGAGGCAACTGCAGACGTTTTGGCATCGAAGCCCAGAACGAAACCGTCGGACAAATTGTGAATCGTAAGACCCAGGATAAACGACCCGAGCGTGTACTTGTGAAGACCCTCCTCTGGCGAGTGATGCGTGTGCGCTGGTAAACGCCTCAGTCAAGCACACGAGGGCGAATCCTCCGATGAAATCCACTATCACCGATTCTCTGGCGAGTTCTAAGCTTTCGGGGAGGAGATCGGCGAACGCCAGAGCGAGAAGGATCCTCCTGCGACGGCAACGGAGTAAGACCGTCTTCTGCCTCAGCTCCCTACCGAGCAGAGCCAAGAGGCTTGCTCTTGATAAGCCGATCGCAGCGATTATCCCCAGGAGGATTGGCGTCACTGATGTAACTTTCCGTAGGTAACGCAAGCATGATCACCCAAAGAACGCGGCGACAACGCTCTGCTTAACATTCTGCTCGATGGCATCCTTTCTCCTTGATGGTTCATGACGGTAGAGTTGTACGTCTTTCGTACGTCGCATTGACGCTCGAACGCCATGCGAGGAGATCGTTACGCCGCTTATCCATCTCTTCTTTGGGACGTTCGTCCGCGAGGTTATTCTTCTCTAGAGGGTCTTTCGAGAGGTCAAAGAACTCGTCTGGTTGGTTGCCATTGTGGTAGATATACTTCTCGGAACCTTTGATGCTCGCTAAGCACTGCGCTTCGTGGAAACAACTGAACATGAGAGTGCGCCCTTCGGGCAGCGAATGGAGCAGCGAGTAGCCTGGGTATTTACCATCCTTCACCTCATAGCCCAGCATCTCCAGCACGGTTGGCAAGATGTCACCATGGTTCGACAGCCCTTCAACCTGCTCACCACCTTCGAACCAGCCAGGGGCATGGATCAAGAAGGGCACCTTGAGGCCCTCCTCCCAAATGACATCGTCATGCTGGTAACGGCCATGTTCTCCGAAGCTCTCGCCATGGTCTCCGTATAGAACGAAGATGGTATTGTCGTAGAGCCCAAGCTTCTTGTACTGATCGAAGAGGTTCTTGACGAAGTAGTCCTGGTAGCGAATACAGTTGAGGTAACGGTTTAGCTGCTCACCCCCCGAGAAGTTCTTGTCCCCGTAGCGCAGACCTAGGCACCGGTAGTCATGATGCCCTGTGCCCAAAAGGTATTCGGCTAAGAAAGGCTTACCCTTGTGCTCTTTGAGCCACTGTTCGCTGGGTTCTAGCATGACATCGTCTTCGTAGCCGAAGTAGTTCGACTGCTCGAAGCCCTCGGTATCCATCGATTCCAGCGGGTAGTAATCCTCGTAGCCGAAATTCTTTGCGAGACCCGTGAAATCCTCGAAGTCCTTGGTGGAAGACTGAAAGAATACAGTGTTGTAGCCCTGATCCTTAAGGAGGCTAGCAAGGCATGGTACGGGTATACCGTCGGGTCTGGCCTCGGTGCTCGGCTGGACGAGGTGTGGTTCGATGCCACAGTTGACCGAGACGCTCGCCTTAGAGGTGTGTGGGACGATCGTATAATCCTGCTCGGCAAGTAGGCTATTCTTAGCCAGCTCGTCCAGGAAGGGCGTAGTCCCAAGGTCCTTATTATAAGTAGTAGTGGCCCCCGCGCGAGTAGACTCCAGGTGTATTAGGACAACGTTGCGCTTCTGGGTTTGGGACGTCTGTACGAGGCTAGCATGCGAAGCAGGATGCTCCCCATCACGATCAGTGACGCTGGCACTCGTGGTATCTTCCTTGGTGGTTTCCTCCTTTACTCCCGTTAGGACCAAGTTAACGAACGGATCTCTCACGAATGATACGCTAGCCCCCGAAGTAAAGTCGGTCGGCCTGGCGCCGATCAGCAGCGAAAGCGAGCCGAAACCTAGCGCCAAAAGCAAAAGCCCAAGAGAACTTAAAACTCCATTTTGGGCTCTCCCAGGACGGAACCTCTCTGGCCATCCTTGCCACCGGCCGAGGGCACTCGTCACAAGCGATGGCCCTAGGACCACGTAGAGGAGGGCGACGAAGAGGAGCACCCAAGTCCAGAGCGTAGCCCCGCTGGCGAGGACCGGCATAACCTCCTGGGGGTGAGGTAACCACAAGGCGATGATACCGTAGTCGAGCGTGGTGCCAGTTGTTCGAAAGTACTGGTATGCAGACGTGGTTACGATCACCACAAGTATCGTAAAGACATGGAAGAGGATGACTACGACCCGGCGCAAAGTACCCCTTCTGCTGCGCACTGCTGCGAAGAGTCCTATCCAGAACAATGCGTATCCTAGGTTGAAGAATATGTTCGACCGCATCAGATCGAAGGTCGGAGCAAGCCCGGGTATCGAGGCCACGCTGGCAACTTTCAGCGCGAGGTTATAGACAACCAAAGGGACAAGGAGACTGAGCAGGTAGATCCAGTCTCGGCGGCTTAACAAGACCAGCCACCATTCGTACTTCTCAAGAGCTTTTCCTCCTTCCAAACGAAAACCATCTGGCAAGCTCGCCTGTGAGCTCACGTTTCACGTCGGATAGCCCTCTGTTTACGCGCAAGCCGCGCATCGGCCATAAACTTCATGCTGTGAGAGTGAACCTCGAACTGTGCGCTAGACAAGAACACACGTTCTGAGTCGAGCGGGCACTCTTCGAACTCAGAGATATCCCCGCAGGACTCGCAGATCAGGTGATGGTGGTCTTCAGCCAACTCGTAGCGAGGACCATCCCCGACATCCATCTGCCGGACGATGCCTAGTTTGGAGAGAAGCTCTAAAGTCCTTTATACTGCACCATCCCTACCTGCGGACAGCGCCGCCGTAGCTCCCCTATGCTCTGGTGCTGCTCCGTGGTGAGTACTCTCAAGATAGCCAACCGCTGCGGTGTAGCTCTGTACCCTCTGCTACACATCTTCCGTACCGCTGCCTCAGCCTTCAAGGCCAAGCTCTCCTTTCCAAATGAAATGAATTTTCAGCTGAAAGCTAGTGAGATTGAAGTGCGATGTCAAGCAGGAACCTAGATATCAGGAAGGATAAGGAGCTGTCTCAGCATGTGCCATTACGTGCCTGTGGAACTCTTTTTTAGAGTAGCAAACTTTCCGGACCAGCCAGCAAAGGTCGCCCGGTGGTGTTTAGTGCAGATCTGCAGCCACTCGTAGCCATCTAGTGACGTCGAGCCAGCCGGTTAACCTACTTAAGTTCCTTACCGCCGAAAAAGGGTGGAGCTTCAGCATGGACGTTACCTTCCTATCCTTCTCAAGAGAATCGTTCGATGCGACTGCTTCTACAATATGGTACGTCCTATCTGGTTTAATGAACGTGATGGAGAAGTTCGAGGAGCTTCTGGAGCAAGGTGAGACGCTCGCGGGGGAAGGTCTTTTGGAGGAGGCCCTCTCTCGCTTCGAGCAGGCGCTGGCTCTAGTCCCGGACAACCCGGAGGCGATAGAGGCCATAGGCCGTATCCTCCTGAGGCTAGATCGTCTCGAGGAAGCCGAGGTACGTTTCCTTAGCGCTCTAGAGCTAGACCCTGACTGGGTCGCCCCTCGCATAGGACTAGCCACTTTGGCCATGCGTGACGACGAACCGTTCAAGGTAGTGCATCATCTGGAGAGGGCGACGGCTTTGGATCCCGAATACCCAGATGCCTTCGTCGAATTAGGACGCTACTACGCTTCAATGGGAGAGGCGGACTTGGCACGCGCGACCTTCGAGCGCTGGACGCATACCCACCCCGAAGATGCAGATATGTTGATCAACGCTGGTCTCACCGCCTTCGATGTCGCAGACTACGGCCAGGCTCTGGAGTTCTTCGAGAAAGCCCTGGAAGTTGCTCAGAATAACCAGCAAAAGAGCGGAGCCTGCACATACCGGGCGAATTCTTTAGATATGCTCGGCCACTATCCCGAGGCAGTCGCTACCTACGAGGAGGTTATAAAAGAGACTGCGGATTGGTGGGAAGCCCACGCTAACCTCGGCATTTGCTATGCCCGCAATAATCACCCAGAGGAGGCCGAAAAAGCCCTTCGGCGGGGCCTCAAGTACTGTCCGGACTCACCGGAGATAAGAGATGAGCTCGCCGCACATCTCCTCGCTGAGAATAAGAACCTCAAAGAAGCGTTGGCGCTGGTTGAGGAGGCCGTAGCGCTGGGGGCCGATGAGATACGTTACCTCTATACCTTGGGAGAGGTCCACCTGGCTTTAGGTAACCAAGTGGAGTCGCTTGAGGCTTATCAGGCGGTCCTTGAAATCGATGCTGAGGACCCAAACGCAAACCTGGAGATCGGGCTTTATCACGAGCGTCGCGGCGAGGTCGAAAAGGCCGAGAAGCACTTGGTAGAGGCCCTCAAGCAAGACCCAGGCAATCCTCGCATCCTGTATTCCTACGCTAGCCTCTACTATACGGCTGATGACCTCGATACCGCCGAAGGGCTGCTCGTGAGAGCTGTCACTGCCGACGCCAGCTACTCACCTGCCCTCTCGGTGCTTGCCAGTATAAGGGCCCGCCGTGGTGACTACGCCAACTCTCTCGACTACATTGAGAAAGCTGTCGCTGCAGGCGAGCACGATGCCGAATACTTCAAGCAAGCGTTGGAGTTCGCTCCCTTACGTAACCACCCGAAGTTTCGCAGCCTCCTCGCCCTTATGGGATCCTCGGGGAACTCAGAGAAAGGAGTGTAGTAGCCTCAACAGTTTGTGTCAACCACCCTCGTCACAAGCTTTCTAGGTGTCATACTTAGCCATTAGCTAACCCCATGTGCAAGTTTCTTTGAGGACGTGAGCGGCACAGAAGACCTCCCTACGCTCACTGTCAGCTCAATAGCATCAGAGACCTAGCGGAGGTCTTCTCTTGGATCTTAGCACCTTCATCGTGGCCGTTTTCTGCCTCCTCAACCACCGTCTCGAAGAGCGATGCTTCAGAGGTCACTGGCCTGCACCCAAGCTCTCAGATACCGAGGTCCTCACCATCGCGAGATCGTTGGGGAGTTCCTCGGCCTCGACACCGACAAGGGTATCCACTGCTTCTTCCGCCATCACTACGGCGAATGGTTCCCCGCGCTCAAGGAGGTACACCGCACCACCTTCGCTAGGCAGGCTGCAAACCTCTGGAAGGTTAAGGAGCGTCTCTGGCAAGAGTTCCTCGCGCTCGCCCCTCACGAGCCCTCCTTCTTAGCCATCTGCGACTCGATGCCCTTGCCGACGTGCCTCTTCCGTGGGGAGGCCGCCTTCGGCAAAGATACACTGCTCAAGCAGACCTTCTACAGTTTCTACAGTATCAGGGTGCACGTGCGGATGTGCTGGCCAGGCGTCATCAGCCGTTTGTCGGTCGTCCCGGCCGACGCCCACGAGCTTTTCCGTACTCTCCCCGAAACTGGCCGAGCGCACCTACAGGATCCTCATCGGGGAGCGCAACTACCACTCGCCAAAGACGAAAGAGGAGTTGGCGAACACGGGCATCGAACTGCTCGCGCCCTACTCTTCCAAGAGGTGGGATCCCACTTCCGAACGCAGTGCCTTAGCCGCTTCCGATACCGTATCGACACCGTCATTCCTCAGCTCACCGGGCGCTACTGTGTAAAGCGGGTATGGGCTAAGGACCTCTGGCACTTGACCAGCAGGCTGCTTCGTAAGGTCTTCTTGAGTCACACGTTGGCCTTCTTACTCGATCATCGGGCGGATAACCAACCTCTGCAACTCGTAAAGCTCCTCCACTAAAACCCACACACCGGGTTAGCTAGGGCAAAAAGCTTCGTGCTAACCGCTAAAGATTAGAGAAGCTTGAAGTTGGCGGTACAGTTCTCCAGGCTGTCGAAAAAATTATCCATTTCAAAGATGCGCTCACGGGCGAGGTTGTGAGCAGCATCAAAGCAGAGCAGGTCAGGAATACTACGGCGCAGGCTCATGGCGTGACGGACCGCCGCCGAAAGATCTGGAACATCTCCCTCAAGGCCAACCATTGCAAACACCCTACCTAACCCTACAGCGCCGAGATAGTCAAGTGCCACGGCGTCCTTGAGGAGGGCGCTCTCCTTATAGCGACCGGGCGGCGCTCCCGGTGGATGGTGCTCTATAGCATCGAGTACTACCCTCGACGCAAGTGGAGGAAAGTCTCCATCACGTAACATTCGTGCCGCAACCGCCACCGAACGGCGGGCGTGGTCCACGCCCTCGCGCAACGCGTAGGCCCTGTACAGCCCGACATCATGCAGAAGTGTGGCGAGGCGCAAAATCTCTGCATCGTAGTCGAGCCGCTCTGTCCGGGCCAGCTCCTCAGCGAGAGAGTGGACCCTTAAACAGTGAGCATAGCCCCAGATCGGATGCGTTCCGGCCCGCGCCACAAGGGCCTCTATTTCCTCGACGATTGCCCTCATCAAGCGAAGTCTAGCGGACGCGGCCTAGCAGCGCGAATTCAGCGCTTAGCGCTGAGTTGCTGAGACGCCAAAGCGCACCGCCTCTTTGCTATCTGGTGAGTCGGGGAAGATCTGTGGGTGGAGGATGCGCGTCAGTATTTCTACACCTTCGATTAGGCTTGGCGCAGGACGGCTGAAGTAAGAGTTGGCGTCTACTGCACACACACGCCCGTTGTTGACTGCTGGAAGATCGCCCCAGCCAGGTGACTTCGGCAAAGCCTGAACCTCCCTCAAGGTGCGGGCAACATCGAAGCCGCATGGCATGAGAACGACTACTTCCGGCGCAGCTTCGAAAACCTCTTCCCAGCAGATGCGCCTGGAAGGCTCGCCGATCTCGGCGAAGAGCTCCTCGCTGCCCGCCATGCGAACCATCTCGGGGGCCCAGTGGCCAGCAGAGAATGGCGGATCGAGCCACTCGATGCAGGCGACGCACGGTTGGGGTAGTCTCCTGACTGCCTCCTCGAGGCGAGAAAGCCTTCTTCTCAGTGCAGACACCTTAGCGTGAGCCTCTACACCACAGCCGACAGCCTCGCCAACCTCGATCGTGACATCGAGTACTTCGCTAAGAGAGGTCAGGTTCAGGGAGAGAATGCAGGGTGAACTAGAAAGCTCAGCTACAGATTGCTTGACAACGCTCAAGGAAACGGTGCAGACATCACAGAGACCCTGGGTAATAGCGAGATCAGGCTTAAGCTCTTCAAGTAATTCAGTATCGAGAGAGTAGATACTATCCGTATCGACAAGCTGGTTTCCGATGGCGGCATCTATCTCGGCGCTATTAAGCGCACGGCCTATCGGCGTAGCGGTGAACTTAGGTAGACTCTCAACTCCAGGGAGTAATCGTACTCGTGGGTCACGCCGACCACAGTATCTCCGGCGCCAACAAATTGGAGGATCTCAGTGGCGCTCGGAAGAGGAGAGACAACGCGCAAGAAGCTCTTTTAGAACTGCTGCTCGCGGAAATCTCGCAAGAGACTTGCCTGGCCAACATCGTCGACAGTGAGCATGCCAACGAGCTCTCCGTTATCGATAACGGGGATGGCCCTAAGACCGCTCTCCTGCAAGATGCGATAACCATCCGTGAAGAGATCGGCATCCGGGGAGATATTCGGGAAGTCTGTCTTCATCAGGTCGCGGACGTTCGCAAATCGGCTCGGAGAGTGGGCGGCCGCTAGGATCTCATTGCGCGTGATCAAGCCAACGAGCTTCCCGCCCTCATCCACTACTGGAAAGTCCTCCTGATAGCCATGAATGACGGAGTCCAGGACCTGCCCGAAATTGTGGTACGGTGTGACGGTTTCGGTGCGGTGCTTGGTACCCATGACGTCCGAAA
>JAFAPF010000025.1 GCA_019247245.1 Rubrobacter sp.
GAGCTCGAGATAGCAGAGAAGGTCAACACCGAGATCGTAACCTACGCCCTGAAGCAAGGCGCTACCAGCACCGGGGAGCATGGCATCGGCTACGGCAAGATGCAGCATCTGCGAAAAGAGCACGACGACTCGCTGCCGTTCATGCGAAAGATAAGAGAGCTTGCCGACTCGAACGGGATCATGAACCCCGGCAAGATCTTCGGAGAAGAAGGAAGACAGGTAGCAGGCAGCGTCCCTAACAGCTTTAGGAGAACCAGGCCGCGCCCGTGGGAAACTCGAACTCGGCGAGTGACTCAGGGCGCATCTCGATCGAGTAGCCGGGTGTCCTTGGTGTTACGTAGCGACCACCTTTTACAACCACCGGGTCTAGGAAGTGTTCGTGCAGGTGATCTACGTACTCGAGGATCCGGTTCTCCAGGGAAGCGCTAACGCAGATGTAGTCGAAAATCGAGAGGTGCTGCACGTACTCGCACAGGCCGACACCCCCCGCGTGCGGGCAGACCGGCACCCCGAACTTCTTGGCCATGAGGAGGACAGCCAAAACTTCGTTCACGCCAGCTAAACGGCAGACGTCTATCTGGCAGAAGCTTATACCGTTCGCCTGCAAGAACTGCTTAAATACGATGCGGTTCTGGCAGTGCTCGCCGGTGGCGACGCCTACCGGGGCTACGGCCTTCGCGATTCGCGCGTGGCCTAAGACGTCGTCGGGGCTCGTGGGCTCCTCAATCCACCACGGGTCGAACTCTGTCAAGCGCTCTACGCGCTCTATGGCCTCGCCAACCTCCCAGACCTGGTTGGCATCCATCATGAGCTTCCTGTCAGGGCCTATCTCCTCTCGGATGATCGACGCACGACGTGCGTCGTCCTCTGGGTTTACCCCAACCTTCATCTTCACGTGGTTCCATCCGGCGTCGACCGCTTCCCGGCACAGGCGCCTCAGCTTCTCGTCGGAGTACCCGAGCCAGGCGGTGCTCGTTGTATACGCCGGGAACCCGTCGCGGAGCATCTCCTCCTCGCGAACCCCCTTCGTCGGCTCGTTTCGATGCAGGATCTCGAGCGCTTCCTCGGAAGTTATAGCGTCCGTTATGTAACGGAAGTCCACGCACGAGACGAGCTCTTCGGGCGTCATGTCCGAGAGAAGTTTCCAGAGTGGTTTGCTCTCAACTTTCGCGTAAAGATCCCAGACAGCGTTGACAAGAGCAGCGGTCGCCAAGTGGACCACGCCCTTCTCCGGTCCCAGCCACCGCAGCTGGCTGTCACCCGTGACCGTGCTCCAGAAATCGCCCATGTCCTTCGCGAATGATTCGACCGTATGGCCGATGATAAGCGGTGAGAGGGCCTCTATAGCCGCAACGCATATCTCGGTGCCCCGCCCGATGGTGAACGTTAAGCCGTGACCTTCGAACCCCGGTTCGTCGGTCTTGAGTACCACGTACGCGGCCGAGTAGTCAGGATCTGGGTTCATCGCGTCCGAGCCAGCTCGCTCCTGCGAGGTCGGGAAGCGGATATCGCGAGCTACGACGTTGGTGATTATTAGGGGCAAGGTGACCTCCCTTTCGGTACGATTCTTCGCCGCGGTCGGCAATTCCGAAGGGCCCCGAAGGAACCGCTCAGCGGACGATCATGACATGTATGGTCGCCGCACCCTGATTTCGTCTCGGACGAGGCGAGGTACGTAGCTATCATCATGATCTCTCAGAAGACGAACTGTGGGTTTGTTCTACCGGCCTCACGTCCCGTTCCCCGCGATCCTACCGCCCGCATAATAGCGTGGTGGTGGTGACCGCGAAAGGGTGCCCTGTGGTGGCGCCGCAGACCTAAGGAGCGAGAAGGAGCTTTGTTGAAGATAACGGACGTTAGGACGGCCGTAGTCGAGGCCAGCTACGGCTGGACCTTTATCCGCGTTTATACGGACGAGGAACTCTTGGGCCTCGGCGAGAGCTTTCTGGCGCCAGGGCTAATGGGCATCATCCGGGACCTCAAACCCCTGCTCGTGGGTGAGGATCCGCGCAACGTGGACAAGTTGTAGTCCAAGATGCGCTGGGCCGCTTCGGGGGCGGGATCCATGGGCGGCATCGTCTATAACGCAATCTCCGGTATCGAGACAGCCCTCTGGGACGTCGTCGGTAACACTTCAGTGCCCCGATTCACGCCTTCTTTGGCGGCAAGTACCGCGACAAGATTCGTATCTACGCCGACTGCCATGCCGGTGAGGCATTGGAGTCCTTGGACTCCAATGCCTCACCGCCGCCCGAAGTGGCTCCCCGACGACGCAGAGACCGCCGTGACCTCCGAGGCAAATCACCCCGTTCATGGCCGGGCCTACGGGGAGGCCGAAACCGATGAGGTCTTCACACCCGAGATGTACGCAGAGAGGGCCCGAGAGGTCGCCGAT
>JAFAPF010000030.1 GCA_019247245.1 Rubrobacter sp.
GGGAGGCGGGGATGAACGAGGGGGAGAATGGTGGTTGGGCGCGCCTTGTGGTTGAGAAACCATTTGGCCGGGATCTGAAGAGTGCCCGGAAGCTCAACACAGATATCCGGCGGTATTTCAGGGAGCGTCAGATCTACCGGATAGACCACTATCTCGGCAAGGAGACGGTACAGAACCTCCTAGCCTTGCGCTTCTCCAACGGTATCTTCGAGCCCGTCTGGAACCAGCACTACGTAGACCATGTCCAGATCACAGTCGCAGAGGATCTCGGTATCGGTGCCCGCGGTGCTTTCTATGAGGAGGCCGGAGCTCTGCGGGATATCGTCCAGAATCATCTCATGCAGGTCCTCTGCCTCACCGCAATGGAGCCGCCGGTTGCCCGCGAGGCCGAGTCGGTGCGCGAGGAGAAGGTGAAAGTATTGAAGGCCGTCCCCCGCATGCCTGATGAGGAGGTAGATAGGTCCGCTGTGCGAGGCCAGTATACCCGTGGCTGGGTGTGGGGCAAGGAGGTTCCGGGCTATCGTGAGGAGGAGAACGTAGCCCCGGCCTCGACGACCGAGACCTACGTGGCACTCAAGCTGTTCGTAGACAACTGGCGGTGGGCGGGGGTGCCGTTCTACGTACGGACGGGCAAGCGGCTACCAAAGAGGGCTACGGAGATCGCTGTACAGTTCAAGCCGACGCCCCACACCCTTTTTGCCAGGGCTGAGACCGAGGGCCTGGAGCCGAACGTTTTAGTGGTGCGCATCCAGCCCGAGGAAGGCGTCTCTATGAGGATCGGGGCGAAGGTGCCCGGTGTAGGCTTCCGGGTACGCTCGGTGAACATGGAGCTGCTATACGGCACCGCTTTCTTAGAAGAGGTCCCGGATGCCTACCAGCGGCTCCTCCTCGACCTCATGCTCGGCGACCCAACGCTGTTCATCCGATCGGATGAGACCGAAGAGGCATGGGACATACTAGACCCCGTATTGCAGGCCTGGGCCGAGAAGAAGGGGATTCCCCTCTACCCAGCGGGCTCTTGGGGTCCAGAAGAAGCCGAAGAGCTTTTGCGATATGACAGACGAAAATGGCGACAGCCGTGATCGGAGAGTCGCGTCCGGCTGCGGGCGGTGGCCCTATGTCTGTTGATCAGATAGAGCGAGAGCTCGCCCGTCTTAGGATGAATAATGACGGCACGCCCGGGGCGCGGTCGAGCGTTTTGAACCTGATCGTGGTGACCGACGAAGAGCCTGCACCTGACGTCAGGCGGGTCGTCTCCGAACTCTCCGGGCGCTATCCTTCGAGGGCGATACTCCTGATCTCCGACCTTGACGAAGAGGAAGCTAACCTGGAGATAGAGCTCTCGGCCTTCTGTAACATTCGCGGCGCATTAGGTAGCCAGGTCTGCGCTGAGCAGATTACTATTCACGCTGAGGGGCCACCTGGCAGGCACCTCGAAAGCCTCGCGGGGCCGCTTCTTATCCCCGACCTACCTGTCTTCCTCTGGTACCCGAACGGCGATGTTCCCCCGTCGCCGGGGTGCGGTGGTCTGGCGGCCTTGGCGAACCGTCTAGTTCTCGATTCGGGCGCGGCAGACGATTGCGACCGTTACTTACGGAGTGTAGCGAACCTCCTGAAGGATTGTGTCCTGGCTGGCGGGGATCTCCAATGGGCCGCGCTCTCTCCATGGCGCTCGCTCGTGGCAGGACTCTTCACAACCCCGGAGCGAGCTGGAGAGTTCGGGAAGATCCGGCGTGTACAGATCCTCCATGCTCCCGAGGGCGAATGCCGGGCTTTGCTTTTTGCGGGTTGGCTCTCTGCGGTTCTTGACTGGCGTCTGAAGTCGGTGGAATGCCCCGACGAAGGCCGCACGTTCTACTTTACCGGCCCATCCGGTGACGTGACCATTGAGCTCATCTCGAGTGCCTCCGGTACACGCCTGGGCTGTATACACCTCTTCACAGAAGAGTTTGACTTCCAGATCTCGCGTCATGAGGAGCATGCCGACATCCATGCAATCGTGAGGCGCGGCACCCAGCTCGTCGGCGAGCGCACGGTCTATCTGGGTCCCTCGGATACAGGTGTCCTCCTCGGTGAGGAGCTCAAGGTCCTCGGGCAGGACGTAACCTACGAGGCTGCCCTCAAGCGTGCTGTAGAGATGCTGGGTACGTGAGCCCTCCCAACGTCTACGTCTTCGAAGCTCCGCAGGACCTTGCGGAGGCCACCGCGAAAGCTTTCGCGCAAGAGGCCAAAAGGAGCATACGAGAGAACGGATGCTTCGCTGTGGCCCTCGCTGGCGGCTCGACACCCAAAGCCTTCTACGAATTGCTTGCTGCTCGGTACCGAAACGCTCTTGATTGGATCGGGATCCACGTCTTCTTTAGCGACGAACGAACTGTACCTCCTGACCATAAGGACTCGAACTACCGCATGGCCTATGAGGCTTTACTCTCGCGTGTACCCGTCGGAAGTGTCCACCGGATGCGCGGTGAGCTTGACCCCCCGGAGGCCGCCGTCCTATACGAGAAGGAGTTGACAGCTTTCTTTGGCGGACCTCCAGGTTTCGACCTTGTCCTGCTCGGCGTTGGCGAGGACGGCCACACCGCGAGTCTCTTCCCGCGTACCCCGGCCCTGAACGTCAACGACAGGTGGGCTGTCGAGAACCCGGTACAGAAGCTAGAGACCATACGTCTCACGCTCACCGTCCCTACCATCAACATGGCGCGACAGGTTACTTTCCTCGTTGCGGGAGAGGGCAAGGCAGAAGCTTTAAAAAAGGTCCTCGAAGGAGATGCTCCTCCTCGCGACTACCCAGCAAAGCTGGTTCGACCGGCGGGCGGCCCGGACTGGTTCGTCGACCGGTCGGCAGCGAGCTTACTGGGCAACCTCTAAAAGTCGTTTACGGGCGTTTAGAGGTTGCCTGGTATCGTACGACCAGCTCGACGCATCATTTAGAGAGCTTGCACCTGTAAGGGGCTGTCGCTACCTCTGATACACTTCTCAGGAGAGGCACCAATCGTAGAAAGTGGCATGGGGAGTTAAGAGCGCCGAATAGCAGTCAATAATCGCCCTAGCAGGCCAGTCTTCTCAAGTGTTTCCCCCATATCAGGAGGTGGAGTGCAGGTGTCCAGGCCTTGCTTGTCCATTCGAGCGACCTACAGTTCGTGCACCACAACACTTAGGGCGGCTACTAGTGGAACAGCTAACAGTAAGCCTACAAAGCCAAGTAGTGTGCCCATGATAAGAAACGACGTATGAGAGTATCACCCATACTACCAAGATAGGGTTTGTGGCTAAAGCCAGAAGTATAGGCAGGATAATTGATATCAGCACACCTAGTAAGGGGATGAACGCCAGAAATCCGCTCAGCGCCCCGATGAATATCGCGTAGGGCATCCCTATCACAGCGAGGGCGATCGAGGTGAGTATCCCTATGATGAGCATCGCGCTGATCTCCCCTACGGCCCATTTCTGTACGGCGTTGTACATCTCGCCAAGCACCTCCTCAACCTTCTCTCTGTTCCGAGCAGGAAAGAGGGAGGCGAAGCCGTGTATCAATTGAGAAGGTTGTGCTACTAGATAGACGGTTACTATGAGCGCGACGATGCTTAAGGAAGCTACTTCAGCTATGCTCCTTCCTATATCAACTACCGATGAAGCTGTGGTGTGGCCAGAAACCAAGCTTCGTCCTCTTTCGAGCAGATTTTCCTGATCCAGGTCAATAGCATTTTCTAGAGCGATTTGCACATCAACTAACGGACGCTGTGTATCCCCGCAGTGCTCGATACCAGCCCTCGGCGTCCTGGGGCGTGATAGCATCGAGTGCCCAGCCTACATAGCTTCGAGAAGCATCTCCTTGGTCTCTCCTGGCTTTCGCTTCCCTGAAGGGAGTTCTTTAGCTTGGAGAAAATCCCTTCTATGGGGTTGAACTCGGGGGAGTAAGCGGGCAGGAAAAGCAGAGATGTGCTCCCCTCGATTCGATCAGCTTGCGGATGCGTTCTCCTTTGTGAGCCCAGAGGTTGTCCATGATATGAGCACCTCTCCCTTCTTGATCTCGGCACACAGGAAGAAGTGCTCGACGTAGTAGGTCTTCTCGAAGGCTTTTGTGTCGGTCGCTCCCTCAACGACCATGTTCCTCTGGCAGAGACCTTCTCTAGAGACCAGCGCGAGGCGATGAGGGCAAGAGGTTCTTCCCCAGTTTCTCAGAGCTGCCTACAGAGAGTGTTGAGCGAGACGTTCGTCTCCCGCCACTCATCGACGAAGACGAGCTTCTTCGGGTCGAGCAGCTTGCTCTTATAGCCTGTCTCTCGCCAAGCAGTTCTCTCTTTTTCGTCTCGCTCTGAGGCTCCCAGCGTCTTTTTTTGAGTGTCCAGCCGAGCTTTTGCGGATAGCCCGGCTCATCGTGGAGATGGAGACCCTTACCCCATGGTCGCGCTCCCACAGCTCGCAGTGGTGTTCCAAGGTGGCGTCTTCCCGGTTGGACTCGAGCTCTGCGCCCACAACAGGGCTCTCCTTTGCTCGACAGTGGTGCAGAAGATGGTGGGAGTAGTGCGCCCGGGTGGGTGAGGGCTTTGGGGGTGTGAGGTCTCTCCGGTTTCTCTTTTTCGTCTCACGTAGCGTTCTATGTGGTTGGCAAAGAGACGCCGAAAATCCTTACGAGCTCTTTCCTTGGGAGGTCCCGGTCCACAGAGCATCAACGACCTTCACCCTCAAGTCTTTGGAATACGCGTTCATCAGAGCAGCATCGCACTCCCTCAATCATTGTGCAAAGTGCTCTAG
>JAFAPF010000160.1 GCA_019247245.1 Rubrobacter sp.
GACGCAAGATTCGCCGGGAGGTAGTATAAGGATACTCGCGCGAGTAATGGTCGATGGCAAGCATTCCGCCCGGTTTTACATACTGTGTCAGAGCCGCGATGGTCGCTTCCGGGTTGGGTGTATGTTGTATAACTCCAAGGCAGATGACGATATCGAAGGAGAGCGGCGAGACTGGGATCTGCATAATATCTGCCTGACAGATGAAGTAGTCGGGCCAGTGTCTACAGTTTGCATGATTTGCTTCTACTGCCTCCGAGAGATCGCAGGCGAATACCCGTGCTCCCGCGGAGAGGAGGATCTCGGTAAACCTGCCCGCACCGCAGCCCGCCTCTAGCACGCTCTTACCGCGTACCATATCAAGCGACCCACCAAGAGCGTCCGTCAGCCGATCACGCGAGATGGTCGTGCCGGTATAGGAATCGAGCTGTGTACTACGAAATCTGTTCCATTGGAGCCCAAACGCTGAGGCGTAGTTCGACGAGCCGACGAAGCGCGGGATGCCGTTGACAACCGGAATGCGGCAGTCTTGAGGGCAAATCAAGGGATACGAATCTTTGATACGCTCTTCTTCGTTGGCCGACGTAAGTAGGCTTGTGTGAGTTTGGCATCGAAGTTCAGGTGGTATGCGCATAGGCAAACTTCCTAACCCGCTGCCTCGCGGTTGTCAACTTCCTTGACTATAGGATTCCTTTTCAATAGCTTGAGATCCAATTGAAGATCAACATTATAAAATAGCTATATAGAACAACCTACGTTGTAGAACAACCTACGTTGTTTCGAGCAGCGCCTGTTTGTGGCGTACCTCTGCGCCAGAGGCCTTACGTGGAGCGGTCTTTAACTCATCTGCTCTTTTGCCGGTGGGATTCATCGAGCCTCAGTTAATCAAAATAAGATACCCCTGACAAGCGCTTAGAATACCTGTCTCTGCTGTCAGTAGGACCAATCGAGGTCTCATTCTCCTCAGCCAACTGTAATAGCCAGCTGCTTTCTGTCTCCTGCACAGGCCAAACAGGGCCGTTGTACGCTGGGACGGTTACGACCCTCGTAGCATGCGAATAAGGTATAGACACTCTAGAATGTGTGGCTATGAAGGAGAATATAGCAATTCGAGTTACTTGATGATAGTAGGAAGCGGACGATCAGTATTGGTAACGGACGTGGGATCTTCTCCAAAAACGAGCTTGTGAAGCTCATGGTTGAGATAGTCGAGGAGCAGCCCACGATAAAATATCTTCCTGCCTGGGTCCTAGATGCGCCGGTGAGCGTGCTTGACATCCGTCAGGCAAGGGCGAACCGTAGGTGGAGCCCGCATACGGAATTCGTCGAGGGTGTAGCACAAGCTTGGAACTGGGTCCGTACACTTCCGACTGGCGAGGCAGAAGCTTACTCGGTTAAGACACAGACATCCGGCGGAGTTGACATACCATGAGCGACGAACTACCTCTGGTCTCTATCGTCATCCCGGCTTACAACCATGCTGACTATCTGACGGAGGCTATAGAGAGCATCTTGGCCCAAGACTACCCAAATATCGAGCTGCTCGTATTGGACGACGGCTCTACAGACAACACCCGCGAGGTCTTGGAAGGGTACGCAGGCCGGTTCTATTGGGAGACGCATAAGGATAATATGGGCCAGGCTGCAACCCTCAACAAGGGTTGGCGGATGTCGAAGGGGGAGATCCTGGGACGCTTAAGCGCCGACGACTTACTCTATCCGGAGGCCGTCAGCGCTTCTGTGAAGTGCCTGCGGAAGAACCTGGAAGCGGTTCTCGTGTATTGTGACTTTGAGCTCATAGATGAGCACTCCAGGGTGATCCGGAGGATCCAAGCCCCAGAATTCAGCTATCGCGATATGGTTGCAAAACTTATCACTGCTTTCGGCCCCGGCACCTTTTTTCCGCGCAGCGCTCTCGAGAAGGCAGGACCCTGGGACGAGTCGCTTACCCGAATGCCAGATTACGAGTATTGGCTGAGGCTTGGACTGTATGGCAGGTTCGTGAGGATACCGAGGGTGCTCACCGCTTTTCGGATGCACGAGAACTCAATATCTTTTCGCGAGGGAGACGAATCAGGTTCCCAGGAGTACATCCGGATCCTCACAGATTATTTCGACTCGCACGTGTTGCCTCCTGAGGTGGTCGCAGCTAAAGACGAAGCCTTCAGCAACGCTTACATATTCGCCGCCAGCCACCACCTGACGAGCAAGAGGTACGTCAAGGCGGCGGTGAACGTCTGGAAGGGGCTGCGAATGTACCCGAGGAACCTCTCAGTTCGTATGCTCAGGATTCTAGCTTATGGGCTCCTGAACCGCACCCGCTACAGACTCAAGCAGCTAGCAAAGAACCTGAGGGAAAAGAGGCCTATGTGAAGGTGGTTGGGATACCGGTCAGGGGCTCGGGCTTTCGATCCGAGAGGTTTGCGGGTGAAGGTGTGGGTGAGGAGGATCTTGAAGGTGTTGCCAACATTCTGGCTTCCCCTCAAGATTGGTGCTCCTATCTCTACGCCGGTATCTGCCTGCCACCTCGTAGAGCAGCATCGAGAAGGGTATAGCCTATGACCCTCACTAGAGGTAGCGCCAGGCTCGTGGTAGAGAGGAGCTAAAGATGCACATGAGGTGTTTGGTGACAGGGGGAGCGGGGTTCATCGGGAGCAACGTGGTTCAACGGCTTCTCGAGTGCGGACACGAAGTAACCGTCCTCGACAACTGCTCGAGCGGTTACGCCGACAACCTCAAGCCGTACCCGGAAGCCGAGCTCATTCAGGGGGATATCAGAGATGAGGCCGTTGTAGACCGAGCTGTGATAGGTAAGGACGTGATCTTTCACCTCGCCGCGAGTGTTGGTAACCAGAAGTCCATAGACGAACCGTTATATGATGCCTCCCACAATGTCCTCGGCACGATCAACGTTCTGGAGGCGATGCGTAAGCACGGCGTCGGCAACGTCGTCTACTCCTCGTCGGCTGGTATCTTCGGCGAGCCCCAGTACCAGCCCGTGGACGAGAGGCACCCCTGCGAGCCGGACTCACCGTACGGAGCGACGAAGCTGTGCGGGGAGAAGCTCGTCCTCTCCTACATGAAGCTCTACGGTATCAAGGCCGCCTGCCTACGCTACTTCAACGTCTACGGTAAGAACCAGCGCTTCGACGCCTACGGTAATGTAATACCCATATTTGCTGCTAGGATAGGCCGCAAAGAGAGGTTGACGATCTTCGGGGACGGCGAGCAGACCCGCGACTTTATAAACGTTGCAGATGTCGCGGCGGCGAACGTAGCTGCTGCCGAAAACCCTGACGCGCGAGGAACCTTCAATATCGGGACCGGTACCGAGATTACCATAAATCGACTCGTCAAGTTCTTGCGCGAAGTAACGGGAGAGGACTTCCAAGCGGTGTACGCCCCACCCCGTCCCGGCGACGTTCGGCACTGCACCGCCGATGCCACCCGCCTGCGCGAGGGCTTGGGCGTGTGGCCCAGCACGGACATCCTTGAGAACCTGCAAGCATATTACTTCTGGATGATCTCAGACCCGATCTCCGTCGAGAAAGTCCTCTCCGCAAGACCGACCTAGGCTGAAGCTTGAAAGTACTAATAGTCTCGCAGTACTTCTGGCCGGAGTCCTTCCTGATCAACGACCTCGCGGTCGGGCTGGTGGCTCGAGGCCACAAAGTTACTGTCCTTACTGGCAAGCCCAACTACCCAGATGGTTCATTCTTCCCCGGTTATGGCTTTACGCGGCCTCTGCGCGAGGACTACAAGGGGATAAGGGTACTGCGTGTCCCCTTGATACCCCGCGGGAGCGGCCGAGCGGTATCGCTCGTGCTCAATTACCTATCGTATGTACTCTTCGCGGGGTTGCTCGGGCCCTTGCTTTGTCGCGGAAAGTTCGACCTGATCTTCGTCTTTGAGCCTTCGCCCGTGACGGTGGGTTTGCCGGCCATGGTGATGAAGAAGATAAAGAAGGCCCCTCTCGTGTTATGGGTGCAGGACCTGTGGCCAGAAAGCCTCTCGGCCACCGGGGCAGTCTCCTCCAACCACGTCCTCAAAGTGGTCGACCGCATGGTCCGATTCATCTACCGTGGCTGTGACCGGGTGCTCGTGCAGTCGAGAGGGTTCGTCGCCCGGATAGAAGCCCAGGGTGTGAGACCCGCCGATATTGTTTACTTCCCCAACTGGGCGGAGGCACTCTACGAGTCGTTAGAGTTGGAGGCCGATGCGCCAGAGCGTCGCGAGATGCCCGACGGCTTCCGTATCCTGTTCGCCGGCAACGTCGGTGTCACTCAGAGCTTCGAAACTATCCTTGGAGCCGCAGAGAGGCTGAAGAAACGCGAGGAGATCCACTGGGTAATCCTGGGTGATGGACGCCGTCGGGAGTGGGTGCAGACCCGCGTACAGGACTTGGGGCTGGAAAATCAGGTGCACCTGCTTGGCAAGCGAGCTTTAGAGAGTATGCCGCGGTACTTCTCCCTAGCAGACGTCCTGCTGGTATCGCTGAGGCGAGAATTGCTCTTCTCGCTCACCATCCCCAGCAAAGTACAGACCTATCTTGCCTCTGGACGTCCTGTGATAGGCGCGCTGGATGGGGAAGGAGCCCACGTAATCGAGGAGTCTGGGGCTGGTCTGATCGTCCCCACCGAAGACCCGGAAGCCCTTGCTCAAGCCGTGCTGACGCTGTACAAAACACCCAAGGAAAAGCGCGAAGAGATGGGACGCCGAGGCCGGGCATACTTCGAGGAGCGTTTCGAGCGCGAGAAGCTCCTCAATCGGTTGGAGGGCTGGATGGAAGAGTTGGTTGGAGGTAGATCTTAGTTGCGCATACTGATCCTCGGCGGCGATGGGATGCTCGGCCACCGCCTCCTGGTGCACCTGCAAGACCGCCACGAAACTAAGGTGACCCTACGTCGAGAGCTTGCCGCCTACGAGCATTACGGCCTCTTCACGCTAGAGAACTCCTACGGGAGCGTCGAGGCAAAAGACACGGGACGACTCCTCGAGGTGGTGGGGGACTTCCGACCGGAGGCGGTGGTGAATGCTGTTGGCATAGTTAAGCAGCGCGGCGCGGCGAAGGAGGCGATACCGAGCCTCGAGATAAACTCCCTTCTCCCTCATCGCCTGGCCATCCTCTGTAGAGTGGTGGGTGCCAGGCTCGTTCACCTCAGCACTGACTGTGTCTTCTCCGGATGCAAGGGGAACTACACCGAAGGCGACATCCCCGACCCCGAAGACCTCTATGGTAGAACCAAACTCCTCGGCGAGGTAACTGACGCGGGCTGTGTCACGCTGCGTACCTCTATCATCGGTCTCGAACTCTCGCGTAGAACGGGGCTCATCGAGTGGTTCCTGGCACAGAGGGGCGAGATCCGGGGTTTCACCAAGGCCATCTACACCGGCCTGACGACCGCAGAGATGAGCCGTGTGATAGAACGCGTACTGGTCGAGCACCCACACCTCTCGGGGATGTGGCAGGTGGCCTCGGTGCCGACCAACAAGTACGATCTGCTCGTACGGTTTTCCGAGGTTCTAGGCCGGGACGACGTACGCATCGTGCCGGACGACACCGTGAGGATAGACCGGAGCCTCCTTCCGGTCGCATTCGAAGAGGCCACCGGCTATAGTGCGCCGGGATGGACCGAGATGTTGAAAGTGTTGGGCGCTGAGGTGCGCCGGAGGCAGGGTGAAAAGGTTTGGTAGAGAAGGTTCTTGAGGGGAAGAGGGTTCTGGTAACGGGGGGTACGGGGTCCCTTGGCAAGCCGCTCGTGCGGCGCATCCTGAGCGGGGATCTAGGCAACCCGGCGAGCGTTACGGTGTTTTCGCGCGATGAAGGTAAGCACCACCAGATGAAGGCGGATTGGAAGCATGACCGCACTGCCACCAACGATATCTTCTACCACAACTTCGAGGAGCTGCTCGAGTTCCGGCTCGGCGACGTGCGCGACTACCAAGCCGTCGTCCCCGCTGTGAGGAATGCCGAAGTCATCTTTCACGCCGCTGCCCTCAAGCAAGTGCCGTCGTGCGAGTACTTCCCCTACGAGGCCGTCCGCACCAACATAGACGGGGCCAACAACCTCGTGAGGGCCATCCGGTCAAACGATACACCCGTTGAGAAGGTTGTCGGCATATCGACCGACAAAGCGTGCAAACCGGTGAACGTCATGGGGATGACCAAGGCTATACAGGAGAGGGTGCTCCTCGAGGGCAACAGTGGCCAGAATGAGGTCGATTTCACCTGTGTCCGGTACGGGAACGTCGTTTCGAGCAGGGGTTCGGCGATACCATTTTTCCGCGACCAGATCCGTCATGGAGGACCGGTGACGCTTACCACCAAGGAGATGACACGTTTTCTTATCACCCTGGACCAGGCGGTAGACGTAGTCTTCGACTCCATATTGCACGCCAAACGCGGCGAGATCTTCGTTCCCCGTCTGCCCTCTGTCCGTATGGAGGACGTCGCCCGCGCCATGATCGGTGATAGGAACGTTATAATTGAGGAGATCGGCATTCGGCCCGGCGAGAAGGTGCACGAGATCATGGTCTCCGAGGAGGAATCGGTGCGTACCCTGGAGCGCAAGGGCACCTTCCGCGAGGGCTATTACGCGATAACCTCTATACTGCCGGAGGTCGCGGGCGGCTCAATCGAAGAGCCCGCCATCGGGAGCGAGTACTCTTCTAGAATGGAGATTAAGGGCTTTGACGAGGTTGTGGATCTTCTGAAAGAATCTGGCTACATCGAGAAGGTCGGCAAGGTAGCTTAGGAGCTTCTCTTGAGGATCCTGACCATCCTCGGGACACGGCCGGAGATCATACGTCTGAGCCTCATCATCGGTAAGCTGGACAAGCTGGCTGATCACACTCTGCTGCACACTGGCCAAAACTACGCCCCAGAGCTCGACCGCGTGTTCTTCGAGAACATGCGGGTCCGCGACCCCGACGTCTACCTCGACTCCCGCTCCCCGACCGTCTTCAAACAGGTCGCCAAGATCTTGGAGGGCGCCGAGAAGTGGGTCACCGAGGTCGGGCCAGACGCCTGTTTGATCTTGGGGGACACCTACAGCGGCCTCTCCGCGATGGTCGCCGAACGGGCAAACGTGCCAGTCTTCCACATGGAGGCGGGCAACCGATGCTTCGACCCGCGGGTCCCAGAGGAGCGGAACCGCAAGATCATAGACCACACTTCCAGTTGGCTTCTACCTTACGTTCCGAACAGTCACCAGAACCTCCTGAACGAGGGCATCGACAAGGAACGTATCTTCGTCTCTGGTAATCCCATTTTTGAGGTCCTGGAGTACTACAAGCCGGAGATACAAGCCAGCGGTATCCTCGACCGCCTGCACCTCGAAGAGGGGCACTACTTTCTGGTTACCGCCCATCGGGCCGAGAACGTGGACGTGTCAGAGAGGTTATTCGGAATAGTATCAGCGTTAAATCGTCTCGCGGCGAGCTACGATCGGTCGGTAGTGTGGAGTGTACATCCGCGGACACGGCAGAAGATCGACGCTTCCAGGCTCGAGGTGGACAAGCGCGTCCTTCTTTTGGCACCGCTCGACCTCTTCGACTTCGTGAAGTTGGAGGAGAACGCCTTCTGCGTGCTGACTGACTCTGGCACGGTGCAGGAAGAGTGCTGCATCTTCCGAGTGCCAGCGGTGACCATCCGGGACACCACCGAGCGGCCCGAGACGGTCGAGTGTGGGAGCAACGTGCTCGCCGGCTGCAACGTCGATCGTATTGTGGAGGCTGTGAAGCTAGTGACGGAGACTGGCTTTGCGTGGGAGATGCCGGAGGGT
Source organism: Rubrobacter sp. (assembly GCA_019247245.1). Classification (GTDB taxonomy): domain Bacteria; phylum Actinomycetota; class Rubrobacteria; order Rubrobacterales; family Rubrobacteraceae; genus Rubrobacter_F. Next base: position 7,782 of record JAFAPF010000160.1, read on the forward strand.
TACACTGACCCGAACGTCTCAGATAAGGTGATCCGGTACATCCTCGGCAACATAGGACGCAGGCCGCTTTTGGATTGGTAGTAGAGCGTGAAGGTACTAGTCTCCGGGGGAACGGGGCTCCTTGGTCAGGGCTTCCTACGGGTACTTCAGGGAGCCGGTGAGTACGAGGCTCGCTGCCTTATCCGCCCTACGAGCTGCACCGAACGATTAAAGGGGTTTGAGCTCTGCTGCGGAGACGCTGAGGACGCATGCTCGATGGAGAAGGCGCTGCGGGGGATGGATGCCTTCGTGCATATAGCTGGGATCGGGTACGCGCCGCAGGTTTTGGAGGCGATGCATCGGGCAGGAGTTGAACGCCTCGTGGCGGTAAGCAGCACGAGTGCCTACTCGCGCTTCGAGTTCCGGTCGGCCCCGCTGTTGACCAACGAGGCGTTGTTGCTGGATAACGGTCTCCGCTGGACGGTGGTGCGTCCCAGCATGATCTACGGCACGGAGCTAGATCACAACATGCACAAGCTATTGCGCTTCCTCGATCGCTTCCCCATTTTTCCCCTCTTCGGCGATGGAGAGAACCTCTGGCAGCCGGTCTACTACGAGGATCTTGCCCAGGGTATGTATACCGCCCTTACAAGGCCGGGGACAGAGGGTGAAATCTACGATCTTCCTGGGGAACGACCCTTGCCGTTCGTAGAGCTGGTACACACGGCGGCGGGTACCTTGAACAAAAAGGTACGCATAGTCCACCTTCCTGCGGAGCCTGTACGTCGGGGACTCCTCGCGGCAGAGAGACTGCGAGTGCCGTTGCCGGTTAAGTCCGAGCAGGTCTTGCGCCTGCGCGAGGACAAGGCTTATCTCTACGAGAAGGCGCGCGAAGAGTTGGGCTATGCACCCCGCGCCTTCTCGGAGGGCATAGCGCTTGAGGTCGATAGGCTGCGCGAGCTTGGGATGGTCCGGTAAGGGCTGTGGACAGGGCGGTCGCGGGG
>JAFAPF010000286.1 GCA_019247245.1 Rubrobacter sp.
CGTTGTCTGCGGGCGACGCCCGCAGCCCGGCCCGGAGCACTCGTGATCGGGCTCGTCGCCGCCACCGCCAACGGCCGCCGGATAGCCACCCACCTCGCCGGAAGCTGGGAAGACGCTCGCCTCTACGACAGTAGGCCTAAAGAGGCGCTACTCTCGGCTTGGAACGAGTGTGAGGCGGTGGTGCTCTTCTTAGCCACCGGCGCCGCTGTCCGCCTCGTAGCTCCGCTCCTCGCGGACAAGCACCGCGACCCCGGTGTTGTTTGCGTGGACGATGCTGGGAAGTTCGCGGTCGCTCTTGCCGGGGGACACGCTGGTGGCGCCAACGAGCTCGCCGAGCGGGTAGCGGATGCCTTGGGCTCTATGCCCGTGATCACCACCGCGAGCGACTCTCAAGAAACGCCAGCCCTGGACTCCCTCGGAGAAAGGTTCGGGTTCGAGATTGAAGAGGACTCCGATATGGCGGCAGTGGGGGCGGCGCTCGTCTCCGGAGAGACCGTTTGGCTCTTCTCAGAGCTGCGCTGGCCGCTAGGGCCGTTGCCGCAGAACGTGGTCCGGGTGGAGCCCTCGGCATCTATGCAGGAAGCCGAACCGCCTTTGATCGTAATCTCCGACACGCTGTTATCGAACCTCCCGCATCCGTCGGTCGTATACCGTCCCCCCTCGCTCGTCGTCGGCGTCGGCTGCAGTCGCGGGGCGGGTGTCGCGGAGATCCTCGGCCTGCTCGACTCCTCCCTCCGCGAGGCCCGACTCTCGCTCAAGAGCGTCGCGAGCCTTGCGAGCATCGACGTAAAGTCTGGCGAGCCCGGTCTGCTCGAGACGGCCGGAGAGCTGGGTGTGCCACTCTCCTTTTATACCGCCGGGGAGCTGGCCGCCGTCGACGTTCCCAATCCTTCGCCGGCGGTAGCCGGGGCGGTCAGTACCCCGAGCGTCGCCGAGGCCGCGGTGCTCGTCTCCGGCGCACAGCTTCTTATAGAGAAGCGAAAGTCGCCGAACGCTACCATCGCGATCGGACGCCTCCCGGCGCGGGGACGTTTGGCTTTGGTGAGCCTCGGTCCGGGGGACGACGCCCTTATACCGCCTCTCGCCCGCGAGGCGCTCGCCGCTTCTGCGTTTATCGTCGGGCTCGACCAATACGTGGGTCGGGTCCGGCACCTCCTGAGGCCGGGGACCAGCGTGCTCACGCTGCCTTTGGGAGACGAGATATTACGCGCCAGAGAAGCCCTGGCCGAAGCACGCGCGGGCGGCAGTGTAGCCCTGGTGAGCGGCGGCGACGTCGGCGTATACGCGATGGCCTCGCCTGCGTTGGAGCTGGCTGGGGAGGATGTCGACGTGGTCGTCGTGCCCGGCGTCACCGCGGCCCAGGCCGCGGCCTCGTTGCTCGGCTCGCCTTTGGGACACGACCACTGTTCGATTAGCCTCTCCGACCTCCTCACCCCCTGGGAGGTTATACAGAGTAGGGTGCAGGCCGCGGCTGTGGGAGACTTCGTGGTCTCGGTATACAACCCGCGTTCCAAAGGCCGCGATTGGCAGCTCGGCAAGGTACGGGAGATCCTGCTCGAACATCGCCTTCCCGATACCCCGGTCGGCATCGTCAGGGACGCCTATCGTCCTACCCAGGAGGTCGCCATAACGGACCTGGTCTCTCTACGCCCGGAAGACGTAGACATGCTGACCATACTCGTGGTCGGCAGCTCCCAGACCAGGCTTGTCAACGGCCGGATGGTCACACCTCGCGGGTACCCCGGAGATCCGGGATGAGGAGCACCTTCTTCGTGACGGACGCGTGTGCAGGCTGTGGCGCTTGCATAAAGACCTGCCCGGAGAAGGCTATACAACCCGCTCCCAGAGGCTACCCTTCTCCGCTCCTGATCCTCGAAGGCCGCTGCTCTGGATGCGCGGAGTGCGCCGAGGTCTGTCCCGTCTCGGCCTGCGTCGAACTTCTACTGGAGGAAGAGTGAGACGCGTCCACCCCATAGAGGCCGAGAGCTACCGTATCTTGCACGAATTAGTGGACCTCTCGCGCTTCGGGCCCTTGGGAAGAGCCGTCGCCGGGCGTGTGATTCACGCTTCTGCGGATCTCGACTACGCCGAAAGCCTCGTGCTCGACGAGGCTATCCTCCGCAGAAGCTTAAAAGCGCTCCGCCGCGACGCACCCGTCGTGACCGACGTGCACATGGTCGCCGCTGGTGTCACCGCCCGCAAGCCCCTCTGCTACGTCTCCGACCCTCGCGCCCGAGAGCTCTCTAACAAGTTCGGTATCACCCGTTCGGCAGCGGGGTTTCGGCTCGTGGCAGCGGAGGTCGGACGCGGTGCCATCTGGGTCGTCGGAAACGCGCCCACGGCGCTGCTCGAGCTCTTGGATCTAAAGCCGGACCCGGCGCTTGTGATTGGCTTACCCGTGGGGTTTGTCGGCGCCGCCGAATCCAAAGAGAAGTTGTTGGAGAGCGGGCTGCCCGCGATCGCCAACCGTGGCCCCAAAGGAGGCTCCGCGGTCGCCGCTGCGGCTCTAAACGCGCTCGTATACTACGAGGAGGACCGAACGTGAGAGACCTCATAGTCACAAGAAACAGGACCGGTGAGAGCGATAAGAGGGGCGGCTATCCGGCGCTTCTCGTCGTCGGTCACGGCTCCCGCGACCCCTGCGGGGCCAGCGAGTTCCACGAGCTTATCGCCCTGGCAAGGAAGCGCAACCCGGCGCTCGCGATCGAGGGTGGCTTCATAGAGTTCTCGCGACCGCCGATCTCTCAGTGCGTGAACCGCCTTGCGGCGGGTGGAGCACGGCGGATCGCGGCCGTCCCCCTCATGCTCCTCGCCGCCGGTCACGCGAAAGACGACATCCCCGCCACCCTGGTGCGCGAGAAGATGCATCACCCGGAGGTCGAGTTTCATTACGGCCGCGCTCTTGGTATGCGTGCCGAGCTTCTCTCCCTCATGGACGAGCGAATCTCCGCCGTCATCCCCGAGGAAGAGAAAGAGGAAACCGCCGTCCTGATAGTCGGCCGCGGCTCCTCAGACCCGGACGCCAACTCCGACCTCGCCAAGATCTCCCGCCTGTTCTATGAGGGTCGCCCGTACCCGGTGGTGGAGCCTGCCTTCGTCAGCCTGGCTCCCCCGGACGTCACCGCTGGCCTAGATCGTCTCAAGAAGCTCGGCGCGAAGAAGATCGCCGTCTTTTCCTACTTCCTCTTTACCGGGGTTCTCGAGGAGCGCATCCGCGAGCAGAGTGTACGCTTCGCGACCAGTGAAAAAGGGCTCGAGGTTGAGTGCGCGGGTTACTTCGGCCCGCACGAGCTCGTCGCGGATCTCCTCCTCGAGCGATATCATGAGGCCGTCCGGGGCGATATCCGGATGAACTGCGATGTCTGCGTCCACCGGGTCGCCCTTCCCGGGTTCGAGGAGAAGGTCGGTGCTCCCGCAACCCCCCACTACCACCCCGACGAGCTGGGACACGACCACGGACACGACCACCATCACCCCTAGGCGGTAGGTTGGCCCTCGAAGATCGAGTTAGGGAGCTCGCCGGGGAGGTGCAACCCCCCGACAGAGACGCCGCGGCGAAGGCGCGGGAGCGTCAGCTCGTTCTCACCAAGCCGCCGGGGAGCCTCGGCCTGCTTGAGGAGCTCGGCATGCAGCTCGCGGGAATGGCCGGAGAGGCCCCACCTCCGGTACCCGTAAACCCGGCGGTCGTGATCTGCGCCGGCGACCACGGGGTCCTCGCCCGTGGCGTCTCGCCTTGGCCCCAGGAGGTTACCGCGATAATGGTGAGGAACTTCTGCGCTGGCGGCGCCGCTGCGAACGTTCTCGCCGGAACCGTCGGGGCGAGGGTCAGCGTACTGGACGTCGGGGTAGCTGTTGATCTCGAACAACGCCCTCTGCTCCGCACAGCGAAGAAGCGCTACGGAACGGAGGATCTCAGCCGCAGGCCGGCGATGAGCCGGGAGGACGCCGCAGGGGCGGTGATATCGGGGGCCGGCGTCGCCGAGGAGCTCATCGAGAGTGGGGTGGACCTCCTCGTAACCGGCGACATGGGTATCGGCAACACCACGCCCGCCGCGGCCTTGATCTCTGCCTTCACCGGCCGTCCTCCGAAAGAGACGACTGGGCGCGGTACCGGTATCGACGACGAAACGTTCAAGCTGAAGGTCCGCGTCGTCGAGGAGGCCTTGCAGTTGCACGAGCCGGACCCGGCCGACCCGTTGGGCGTTTTAGCCGCACTCGGGGGCCTCGAGCATGCGGCGATCGTCGGCCTTGTGCTCATGGGCGCCGTCTACGGGGTGCCGGTCGTTCTCGACGGCGTCGTCTCGAACTCGGCAGCGCTGGTGGCTCATACCCTCGCGTCGGACTGCATGGGCTACCTGATCGCCGGGCACCTCTCCACAGAGCCGGGGGCGGCGGAGGCGCTTCGATACCTCGGTCTCGAGCCGGTCATGAACCTCAGCATGCGGCTCGGAGAGGGAACAGGCGGGCTTTTGGCGGTCCCGGTAGTCCAGGCGGCAGCGAGCGTGTTGAAAGAGATGGCTACGATGGAAGAGGCGGGGATCGGGTGAGCGAGTTAAACCGTTATGCAATTGAACTCCTCAGTAGCCCACTCGCCGTAAGGGTGGACTTCCACGAGGAGCTCGGCTCGACCCAAGAGCGGGGGCGTAAGCTGGCCCACGCTGGTGCCCCGCACGGAACACTAGTGGTCTCTAGGATACAGACCGGGGGTCGAGGGCGGCTCGGCCGTGGATGGGTCTCTCCCTCGGGAGGCCTCTGGATGTCGCTCATCCTTCGCCCTGGCATCCTGGCCTCGCTGGCGCCCCGCGTTACCCAGGTTGCGGCAGTAGGGGTCGCAAAGACGCTCTGGGGTTTGGGGATCGAGGCGCGTATAAAGTGGCCAAACGACCTGCTCGTCTTGAAACCTGGGGAAGCGGAGGGACGCAAGATATGCGGCATCCTTGCCGAGTCCAGCGTCGATAACGTACCCGTCGCTGCAAAGGGCCCCGGCGATTCGGACGCCGGTGACCATCGTCTGAACTTCGTCATCCTCGGTATCGGCCTCAACGCCAACCTCGACCCCGAAGATCTTAACGTTTTCGACCGCGAGGTCGCCACCCTCAGATCGGAGCTGGGGCACGACGTTGACCTCGTGCAGCTCCTCAGTTCTCTCCTCTCCAACCTCAACGACGAGCTCGAAAAGATAAAAGACTTCGGCGTCGTCCTCGACGATTGGAGGGCGCTGAACTGCACCCTAGGAAAATCTGTGCGGGTAAGGAAGTTCGGTGAGGTCCTGGAGGGGAGGGCTGTAGATCTCACCCCGGAAGGCGCCTTGCTCTTGGAGGCGTCTGGAGACACCATTGAGCTCTTCGAGGGAGAGGTGGACCACCTCGGACAGGGAGAGGCATAAGTGCGCATCGCCTGTGCTCAGTACGTTATCCGCGACGGCGACCAGGAGGCCAATCAGGAGCGCTCCACAACCGCGATCCTCGACGCTGCCCGAGCTGGTGCCGACCTCGTCGTTCTACCCGAACTCGCCAACTCTGGCTGCGACCTATCTCGCGAGCATGCTTTAAACCTCGCCGAGGAGCTAGGTAATCCTGGTGGCCCCACGCTCCAGGCCTGGAAAAAGGCCTCTGAGGAGACCAACGTCCTCGTCGTTGGCGGCATACTTGAAAGGAAAGGCGACACCCTCTACAACTCCGCGCTCGTCGTCGGCCCAAACAACTTCCTTGGTCGCTACCGTAAGACACACCTCTGGGACAAGGAGAAGCACCTCTACGAGCCGGGCTGGGATCTACCGCTCTTCCAAACGCCCCTCTGCAACATCGGTATCCTCATCTGCTACGACGCCTGGTTTCCCGAGGTAGCCCGCACCATGGCTCTGCGTGGCGCGGATATCCTCTGCATCCCCTCCAACGCCCCCGACGATTGGGTGCCGGAAGAGCAGCGCCGGGGCGATCTTACCATGCTGAATGCCCATGCCATCTCCCAGGCCAATGCCAACCGACTCTTCGTCGCCTGCGCCAACCGCGTCGGGGATGGCTATCTCGGCCGTAGCTGCATAGTAGACCCGACCGGCGGCGTCCTCGCCTTCGGAAGCCCAACCGCAGAAGAACTCGTAAGCGCAGAGATCGAAACCAGGCGGTCCCGACAAGAGAAGCGGTTGACAGCTCGTTCCCATACCTTCGGAGATCGCAACCCGGCGATCTATGGGCTAGCTGTTGGCCATCAGCAGCCGCATCAAGACTGAGATGCCAGGCGCTTAAAGTTCCAAAGGTGGCGCACGCGGCGACGCAATAATCGAAGCTTCTCGTCTTTTAGACTGTAACGTAAGTTGTAGCCACGATAAGGAGCTCCAGGAAATCGCCGATTTGCGGAGAAAAAGAGGTACGCTAGAACGCTTCGAACTCCCGACGCTGGGGTTAGGAAACCGTTCCTCCGGGCGCTGAGCTACAGGCTTTTGCCGCTCGTATATTCTGAGAGTAGAGGAAGCACCATAGTAACGGCGGGGTCTTATGCAAGGGCTTTGGACTTCTTTTGCCTATAGGTTTCGCAGGCGGGGCCTATTGCTCAGCATGATCTCGTCTCCTATTGGAGACAACATCTATGAGGACGAGGTTGATGCCCAATCCCAAAGCACCAATCGCTGTCCCGACCAGCCATCCCAGAAAAAAGACAGCGATAAGGCCGAGTCCAAGCCAGAGTTGTACGCACGCCGCTACGGTTTGAGCCAAGCGTGGTTCATCCTTTTCCCCGCCGTTGGCTTTATGAGTGTCGGGTCCAGCTTCAGTAGGCACGATGTCATTTTAGGAGTGCTTTCTTAAGGATCCCTTAAAAGGAAGGGCCGGGTTCTATCATGGGCTTCGCCCCTCTGTTTACGGTTGCACTGAGAATTAACGCAAGCTTTTCGGCTGCTTAACTCGAGCGAGCAGCTACTTTCCTATCTCATGCACAGCACAAGGGAAAGCATAGAGCCTCCATGGCCACTTCCTTTGTCCTACTCTCTTCCCTGATCTCACGAGCGTCTGTAGGTTGGACTGTTCGTGGCCGAAGTCCCTCTCATATCAATCACTACAGCCTGGCCCTCCTTTTATCCACAATGGGTAGTGGATCTCCACAAGAGGAGCATAGTATCTAGGTGTAAGACCTAAATACTTAACCCACTTAACCCACCTTTTACTGCTCTTTAACTCAAGCAAGTAGGCCTTTCTCTGTCATTAGAGGAGATACGATAAACAGAGAGAGGATCCACTAACTCCTTCTTAAAAATATAGTTTTAGAGTTCTTCCTTGCTCTAAAACAGGAATCTTTCTCTCTTACATTAGGCCGGGCGGAGGTGTGCGAATGCTGCGCCTACGAGCATCGGGGTGGACCATGAAGCACGTTACGGCTGCTAGCATCGCCCAGGCCAAGAGCGTTGTTTGTAACTGCTGCGGACACCGGGTTCTCGGGCGCTTCGCCTCAGAGGTCGAGGAGAATGATGGGCTCCTCTCCTGGCATCCGGGGCAACGTATCTGCGTCGACTGCGTAAAAGGAGGTTGCTAGATGTAGATGGAGCGAAAGAAGGTTCGCGGTGTTCGATGGTTGTTCGTGCAGCGGGTGTGGGTGTTTAATCGCGCTGGTGGCCACCCTGGCATCTATAGGCAGTGCGCTCCTTATTGTGCTGTTTGTTGGCTTTACAGTCAGCGTTACGGCTATCCTTACAGTTATTCACGTGCTTCTCAACATGCTGCTGCACTTGTTTTGAAGAATTGACTGGTCCGGTGCGGAAAGGAGGCACGTTGATTATCGAGTTTGAGAGGGCATTCTCGCCAGAATCCATGGAGGAGACGAGGTGCGGTGTTCGCGGCACTGTATTCCAACCAGAGAGCGTCCTAGCGCACGCCCTAACTGAGGGGCGGTATGGGCTACATATGCCCTGCCTGCGTTGAGTACTTGAGCCAGCGCAATCCGGAGAGGTTCCACAGCTCTGGGGAGTATGCGGAGGCCCTCCGACGTTATCCGGAGCCTATCTGGGCCACTACTGAGGAGGCGCATCGCGTTGAGCGGGAGTTGGGGCAGATGAGTTCCTGGAAGTAGCGGAGGAGGCAGGCTGGTGGATAACACCCTGGCAACCTATCGGGAGGTGATGGCAGAAGCTGCCCGCATCGTCAAGATGCTCTCTCCCACGTGGCTCAAGGCCAAGGAAGCAGCGGCCAACATTGGCATCGACTATAGGAGGCTCTACGAGCTGGCTGCGAAAAAGGAGATGCCTTCATACCGCGTAGGACCGCAGGGCTTGCGGTTCAAGAAATCCGACCTCGATTACTGGGTGCGGACGAATAGCTGGAATAATTAGCCGTACTTAGCGGGCCGGGGTTCTACGGGGCTCTAGCCCTTTGTTTGTAGAGTCTTAATTCACTCTTAATTCGCTCTCACGGTTCTTTAACGTGGGTCAGGTATAAAAGGTAAAGGGTCGGGCTTTTGTTCCAACTGCTTGCAGCCCTAGACTGCTTTCAGCCCGACCTTCGAGAGGGTCGGGGTCATTTCTGAGTAGCTATATGTCTTCCCGTATTACTTCTCCCCGGCCCTCCTTTCTTTGTGCTCTGTGGCACAGGCTTTGCGTTGTTGTAGGCGTACGATTGGGCTCGTAGTACCGGACGGCGTATATAAGCTTGAGGAGGCATAAATAACTAGCAAGTATATTTATTTAGTACACAGCAGAAGTAATTATCGGCAGCTATGGTTAGAGGAATTTCTATCAAAACTCCCCTGAAGAGAAGAAGGGAGGGTGTCGAGTAATGTCAGGAAGATGGGGTGGGTTCAACAGAGTTGGACCGGCTTGGAATAGCTGGGTTGGTAACCCTGGCTGGCAGGGTAACTGGAACTGGGACGAAGGCGGTACGAACGGCTTCCGCCGCTAGCGTAACTGGGATGACGGTAGCTGGTAACGACACCTGACGCAGACCAAGCATGGTTGATGGCCCCGCCAAACAGTGGGGCCGTCTCTTTTCGTAGTATTTGGCGGCTACAACAGAGCTGTACAGTAGACGAGCTGGGCGCTAGCGACTAGGGTCAAACCGCTATCAAAATTATGTAATAAGGCGTAGCTGCACAGGCCATTGTGTTGAAGACACCCATAATACTCGTCGAACGGACTTCCTTTCTCTCTCCACTCTCCCCCTTGCCTCGGGCCGGAGCCAACGGCTTTGCGACAGATGCGTCAGAGTGCGATACTGAGCATGGGGGGAAGGAGGAAACTAGGTGGAAGAGGTCTCGCCGTCTTACCTGGACGTGCTGATAGTTTTGGTAGTGGTAGTGGCAGTGATTTATGTAGTCAAAACGTTTTTGCGGCGTTAGTGGACAGACAGCTACACAGCTCTATATCAGGTCAGGAGCTCCGCCCCCATGTTGTAAGATCACTGCCCAAGGAAAGGGAGCGAGGAGCGCCGAAGAGACCGGAGCGCGGAAGCTTAGAGGGTGCTGCCCACCGTATACGAACCGAGAGGTTAGCTGAACGCCTGAAGAAGCTGGGCGACGCCCTGGAGACAGTGCGGGCTCTGTACACGCACGAACCATCGGCTATAGCAGCCGAGCTGCTGGTGGCCCTGAAGGTCGGCGCGGCGGAGATCAACGCCCTCACTACCGAAGGTGTCGAAAGCATCTACGAAACGAGGGACGAGTAATGGGCTACCCAGATCCCGAAGGGCTTCGAGCACAGCTGATGGTCCTCGAAGCTCGTATAGCAGAGCAGCGCGAGCAGCTGGAGCACCTCGACAGTCGGTAGCGGGAGACTGCCTGCTGGAATATCCGAGCCGCCGAGCGCAAGCTAGTGCTAGTCTAGGCAATGTTCGAAGAGATCGAAGAACGCGAGTTTGCCTGCTCTGTGTTCGAGGATATCGACTCCTTATAATGCTTCGACGAGGACTTCCCTTCTCTTCCCACTCTCACCCTCTCATGTATCTCTTGGCCGGGGTCTTTATTGGGGGCTCCGGCATATCTTCCAATGAGAGTTCGGTGAGAGTTTGCTTCATACCCCTTGCGTCCCCTGGGTTAGCAGATATAGATAGAGGGGGTAAGCAGCCTACATTGGGAAACGAAGTAAGGAAAGGAGGATGTATAGGCATGGGATGTATAGGTATGTAGCATATTGTTACAAGCCAACCTACCTCCTGGAGGGCTGATAGCAAAGTGCGAACTGCGGGAACTGCTGGATTTATTCTATGACGAACAGTAGACTACGCTGGTAGGCCTCCTGGCTTAAGACCTGCTCGGTTCTCCCAACCTACCCGCGTGCCGGGGTCCTTATCGAGGGGCTTCGGCCTTTGTCTTACAGAGCCTTAACACCCTCTTTACTGTTCTCTAACACATGATAGGTAGAAAGGTGAAGGGTCGGGCTTTTGTTGTTTCAAGCATCTGCCTCTTTCGGGCCCGGCCCTTCATTTTTGTCTTATGTAGCGTCGGAGATCACCGTAACCGATACGTTACATAAGACACCCATAATACTCGACGAACAGACTTCCTTTCTCTCTCTCTCCCTCTCATCGGGTCGGATTCATAAATGGTTTAGTAGGGTAGTCGATATGTATACTTTCCTGTGATGGGCCGCAAGGACCAAGAGCAATGGCCGTGGCGGCTCC
>JAFAPF010000345.1 GCA_019247245.1 Rubrobacter sp.
CTCGTAGTGGCCTATGGTCGCCTCTCCGAGGCCTGCACTCTTCAGAGGGTTAAGCTGACCTGGAGAAGGCCGCCGAGCTAATCTACTGGGCTTATAGACACCCGATGCGCTCCCGCTACGCGCGAGCGCACTTACAAGTCGCCCAAATAACGGTTAATGCTTTCGAAGCGTCACCCTGTAATGGTACTGCGGGTTAGTACAGGCGGAGATCATCCTACACCTCAAGGCCCCCATCGACCCGCGGGTAGAGATCCTTGATTGACTATTGATCTCCATGGGTAGAGGACCTTACGCCTAGGAAACGGAGAGGAAGGACACACCTCATGTCTGGACCAGAGACCCCAAAACTTATGGTGGACGTCGTAGTGCCCTCGGAGGAGGGCCACGTACTGCTCATCCGTCGTGCTAGCGATCCTTACAAAGGTTACTGGGCCCTACCAGGAGGCTTCGTCGAAGTGGGGGAGACGCTGGAGGATGCGGCGGTTCGGGAGGCCGAAGAAGAGACCGGAGTCAAAGTAGAAGTAGTGCGCCTCGTCGGTGTTTATTCGGACCCCGACCGTGACCCCCGCGGGCACAATGTAAGCTGCGCCTACTTGGCCCACGTCTTGGAAGGCGAGTTGTCGGCCGCTTCTGACGCCTCCGAGGTCTCCTTTGTTTTCCCCAGGACGGTCGAACTGGCCTTCGACCACGAGAAAATCATCGCCGACGCTTTAGCGGGTGAGGCTCCGCCCGTCTGAAGGCACTCGATCGCGAGAAGACAAACCCCGTGCGCGGTGTAGACACGGTCCTATACGGGTTCTGTTATCGCCTGGACGAAGATCGCTTGTGCCAGGCTCTTCCCCAAAGAGTGTTCCTCGCCACCTTCGTCTTCGATGGTGACGACACCGTCAAGAGTGCGCACCTGCTTGATACCCAACATACGCCCGGGGATAAGGCCGCGCTTCCCGAGATGGTTCAAGACCGGCGCACTCTAGTCGCTGACCTTGGCGATACGTACCATGTGCCCAACCGCGGCCTCGCTCGAGGGTTTGGGATCTCTTGAGAGCTAGAGTGCCGTCGGCGGCGGGAATGAGGTCTCCGTGCGGGTCGCGGTCAGAGTGCCCCAAGAACTCCGCCAAGCGCCCCGTGAACTTGCCCGAGACGGCGTGCTCAAGCTTCTCGGCCTCTTCATGGACATCTTGGCACGAATACCTAAGGTGTTTCATCAGGAAGGTTTCGATCAGACCGTGTCGTCGCACCAGCCTTAACGCCTCTTCTAGCCCGCTCCGCGCCAACGAGGCCCCGCAATATCTCTCGTACCTGACCAGCCCCATCTCCTGCAACTGTCCAAATATGTTCATCACTGAGGCCGAAGAAACAGCGAGTCTCGCCGCGACATCTTTTGTGGAAGCTGCACCCGAACCAGAGATCTCCCAGATGGCCTTAAGGTAATCGCCCACAGAGGAAGAGGGTTGCCCCGTCGTGAAACTGCTCATGCTATTTAAAGTATAAACGAGGTAAAAGAACGAGGTAAAAGATTTTATAAACCTCATAAAATCTTAATTTTTATACTCTCCGTTTCATAGTATTAGCTAAGGATAAAATAGCACAGATACTACAGAAGAGAGCACAGATACTACAGAAGAGGGTTATGTGAGCGAGCGTATCGAGATCATCGAAGGCGCCGAAGGAGTTCTGCCAGGCGAGGGTGCAACCGCACGGGTGGCACACCAATCATTGAAGAGGAACGCCGGAGCATCCGCAAGGTGTGGCCGTTTATGGGACCGGCGTTTATTGCGGCGGTGGCTTACGTGGACCCGGGCAACTTCGCGACCAACATCTCGAGCGGGGCACAGTTCGGATACCTGCTTCTATAGGTACTGCTCTGTTCGAACCTGATGGCTATGCTCATACAAGCGATGTCGGCCAAGCTGGGGATCGCCACCGGGAAGAACCTACCGGAGGTATGCCGTGCTCACTTCCCGAAGCCTCTATCGATCGGGCTTTGGATACAGGCTGAGATCATAGCCATGGCGACTGACCTGGCTGGAGTTCATTGGAGCGGCTCTGGCCCTGAACCTGCTCTTCGACATCCCGCTGTTTCCCGACGCTCTGCTTACCGGGTTAGGCGTTTTTGGCATCCTCGCGCTGCAGCGGCGTGGTTTTAGACCGCTGGAAGCGGTCATCTCCGCAATGGTAGGTGTGATCCTCTTTGCCTTCGCCTTCCAGATATACTACGCTGAGCCGGAGGGCGAGAGGATCGTCGCCGGGCTCTTCACACCCGCCTTCCAGGGCACCGAGAGCGTGCTGCTTGCAGCCGGTATCCTCGGGGCCACGGTTATGCCGCATGTGATCTATCTGCACTCGACCTTAACTCAACGCTGGGTGGTAGGTAAAACAGAAGAGGAGAAGAAGATCTTCCGCTTTGAGCTCGTCGATGTCGTGCTAGCCATGAGCCTTGCCGGGTTTATCAACGCTAGCATGCTCCTCATAGCCGCTGCGCTCTTCAACGCCAACGGTCTAACCAACATAACCGACATCGACCTAGCCTTCGAACAACTAGGCATCCTCGTCAACGACAACGCGGCCATCCTCTTTGGGTTGGGGGCCTGTTCGCTTCGGGCTTCTCGAGCTCCTCGGTACGTACCATGGCCGGCCAGGTCGTCATGCAGGGCTTCATAAACCGCCGGATTCCACTGTTCTTGCGTTTAATCACGATAGCGCCGGCCTTAATTATTCTCGCCGTCGGCTTCAACCCCAGCCGTTCGCTGGTCATCAGTCAGGTGGTGCTCTCCTTTGGCATTCCCTTCACGCTCGTCCCGTTGTTGATCTTCTGTCGCAACCGCAACGTGATGGGGCCATTGGTCAGGCTGATCGTCTCTTTGAACATGTTCTTAATCTACCAGACCTTTTTCGGCTGCAGCTACAAGCTGCTAGCCGCCAGCAAAACGTCGGGAAGTTATTGCTAGGTAGCTTTCTAAACCTCCCGTGCAGCTTCCTCGACGCCCTCGCCACGGGCAAGGCGGCTGTGGCGTACGCTGTAGGCAAAGTAGACTATGAACCCCAAGATCATCCACACCACAAACCGGAGCCACGTTCCCACGGGCAGGAAAACCATCAGCAAGGAGCAGGTTAGGATGGCCAGGATGGGGACCACCGGGACCAGCGGTGTCTTGAAGGCCCGCCTCAGGTTCGGGTTCGTCCTGCGCAGCACGATGACGCTTGCGGAGACCAAGACGAAGGCGAAGAGCGTTCCAATATTAGTCAGTTCCGCGAGCTGCTTCAGGTTGATGAAGCCCGCCATTAGTGCTACGACCACACCGGTCAGGATGGTTATGCGGTGGGGGGTGCGGAAGCGCGGGTGCGTCCGGGCGAAGTACACGGGAAGGAGGTTGTCCCGGCTCATGGCGAACGCTACGCGGCTCTGGCCGAGCATCAGAATCATGATCACGCTCGTCAAGCCCGCTAATATACCTATAGAGATCAGCCCCGCGGCCCAGTCTTGTCCTGCCGCCGAGAGCGCCGTCGCCATCGGAGCATCGGTGCCCAGCTGGGTGTAGGATAAAATCCCCGTCAGAATCAGGGAGACCACGACGTACAGTATCGTGCAGACCGCCAGCGAAGCGATGATACCTATCGGCAGGTCCCGCTGGGGATTACGTGCTTCCTCCGAGGTCGTCGCCACGACGTCGAACCCGATGTAGGCGAAGAAAACGATCGCTGCTCCTGTGAGGATCCCGGTAACGCCGAACGACTGTCCCGTGATCCCCAAGACCGCCTGCAAGAGTGAAGGTTCTCCGCCTTCGGTCGTGGCGCTTGCCACGGCCCCTCCTGGCGGTGGAATGAATGGCGACCAGTTGGCCGTGTTCACCAAAAAGACACCGATTCCTATGAAAACAAACACCACGGCGAGCTTTATCAAGACGATCACGAAGTTGACCGAGGAGCTTACACGGATACCGATTACTAAGATCACTGTGAGAAGCAGCGCTATACCCATCGCTGGTACGTTCACAACTCCTTCACCGGTAATGGCTGTCGGGAGCGTTATCCCGAAGAGGTTCTTGAGTACCTGTCCGAAGTACCCTGACCACCCGGTTGAGACCGCGGACGCACCGACGATGAACTCCAGGATCAGATCCCACCCAATGATCCAGGCGATGAACTCTCCGAGCGAGGCATAGGAGAACGTGTAGGCGCTCCCCGCTACCGGTACTGTGCTCGCGAACTCCGCGTAGCAAAGCGCCGCCAGAGCGCAAGCCACCCCCGAGACTACGTATGAGAGAGAGATAGCCGGCCCTGCAAAGTTCGCCGCCGCAACCCCTGTGAGGACGAAGAGCCCCGTCCCAATTATCACCCCGATGCCGACGACGGTGAGGTCTAACGGGCCGAGTGCCTTCCTCAGCTGAAACTCAGTCTCCTCGGTATCCCGGATGGACTCCTCGACCGACTTGGTGCGCATGATCCCCATGTGACTACCCTTCCTTGAACCTTCATGACGATGCTTCAGCACCGCCGCCGGTCTTTCCTGCACCCCACGTCTTTCGATGCAGTCATATTCTATGAGAAAGCCTACCGTCTAGCTAGTGTGTGCTGCTCAGAGCAACCGCCAACGTCAATAAGGAGCTCTTCTAAGCTCAAGAATATGCTCGGTTAGGTTTTTATGATAGGGGGGTTCGAGGCTTCATTTTGCCGGAGCAAGGAGCTCGAGGGCGTAGTTTGCTACCTCCTCGGTGGGGACCTCGGCGACTACCGATGCGTGATGATCGCAGCCGTCGAACAAGCTGGCGCCGCAGACCGTGCACTTTGTGCGCCAGGAAAGTGCCGGGCGGTGACGGGTGCGCGTTGGGGGACTGGCGTTTATGAAGTTCGGCCCCCAAAAGATGCCGACGGTGGCCGTACCAACAGCCGCCGCCAGGTGCAGCGGGCCGGAGTCGTTGGAGACGACGACCGCGCACTGACTCAAAAGGCCGACGAGCCCTCTCAAAGAGAGCCTCCCGCAGAGGTCCAGCGCCTCGTGGTTCATAGCATCTACTATCTCAGAGACCAAAGCCCTGTCTTTCTCAATCCCGACCACGGCAACATGGGCGTCTACTTCTGCCAAAGCATCCCCAACGGCGGCAAACTTCTCTGGTGGCCACCGACGGCGCCTGTCGCCCGCTCCAGGATGGAGTGTGACTAGCGGCCCGGCGTCCTCGGGGGGGATCACATTCCCTGCTTCTTTCAGGTCCCCTTTCGTCACGCAGAGGTGTGGCTCCAGGTTCGCCGTTCGAGCTCCAACGAGGCTTGCAACCTCCAACTGGCGCAGGATCTCATTCTGGAAGTAGACGTAGGGGATGGTGCGGTCGAGTGGTGGTGCGTCGGGAGCTTGCGCACCTGCCGTGACCCGCGCCTCGAACCGTCGCACGAACGGGTTGGAGTACCCCCCTCCACCGTGCATCTGAAGCGCCAGGTCGAACCTCTCTTCCCGCATCCGGGCGAAGAAACGCTCCAAATCCTTCTCGTCCTCGTCAACGCCCGTATCCGGCCCGTTGACCCCTGTAGAGGAAGGAACGACGATCGCACGGTCCACCGGCTCGGACCTGCCTGCGAGGAGTTCTACCTGGACGGCGGCTCCGAGCAAGGTGATCTCTGCCTCCGGATAAGCCCCTCTTAGCGCCGCGATCGCCGGTAGCGTGAAGACAAAGTCCCCGATACCGCCAGCTCTCAAGATGGCGATCTTACGAACGTTCTCTACTACGAGGTCAGAGCCGGGGAGCGACGGCATGGTGGACGACCTTCGTCGCCGTGACCTCGTCGAGGAGCTCGGGGCCATAGCCGAAGCCGAGGCCACTTGCTTTTCTCGGTTCCGCGGCCCCTCCGGGGCCACCCCCGAAGACCGCGTTGATCTTGACCGTCCCGACGGAAAGCTCCCGACAGGCCTTCTGTGCATGCTCCGGGTTCGGCGTGAGTACCACGGCTGCAAGCCCGTACAAAGTGTCGTTGGCCTTCTTCAGGCCCTCCTCGAACGATGCTACCACCTCCACGGCGGCTACGGGACCAAAGGTTTCCTCGTCTATCACGGCCATTCCCGAACGAACACCTGAAAGAACGGTCGGCGGATAGAAGAAGCCGGGACCATCGGGAACCTCACCGCCGCACAAAAGCTCTGCCCCGGCCTCGACCGCCTGCATGACGTGGCGGTGTACGAGCTCGCGCTGGCCTTCGTCAATGAGGGGTCCCACCTGGGTTTCAGGCTGTGTGCCGTCGCCTACTTGTAGGGCCTGGGCGCGGACCACGAGCTCTCGTAGGAACTCGTCGGCCACAGATTCGTGAACGTAAATGCGTTCCGTGGAAGTGCAGATCTGACCGGTATTAGCGAACGACCCGGTCGCGGCCTC
>JAFAPF010000447.1 GCA_019247245.1 Rubrobacter sp.
CATCCACAAATACTAACGCTATCAAGCAACGGACCGCCAGTAAGTAAAGTACCCGAAGAAAGTCCGGAACCGTTCGAGTGGAGTGGGCGTCTGGTGAATAGACAAGAATAGACAAACCGAAGACTTGGGGTTTCGCGGTACAATCTGATTATAGAAGATGGCACGCGATGCTGCTAGCCTTGCTAACCCTCTGTTCAGGTTCGCTCTGCGTTCGTCACTACATAGCTGATTACCCATCGCCAATCTACGGTACTAAAGAGGTTGGAAGGGGTATGAGATGGATGTTAACCCACACTGTAGAGCGGTGGCATGATCGAGGCGGTTATCTTCGACCTCGATGGCGTCATCGTCGATTCCGAGCATGTGTGGGACGCTGTCCGTGAGGGTCTCGTACGCGAGCGCGGCGGGTGCTGGCATGCGCATGCTCAACGTGACATGATGGGTATGAGTTCGCTTGAGTGGTCGCACTATATGCACGATCGTTTAGGCCTACGCGAGTCTCCGGAGGAGATCTCTGCCGAGGTCGTCAGTCGCCTTGAGACGATCTACCGCCAGGAGATACCACTTATCGATGGTGCGCCGGAAGCTGTCATCCGCTTGGCGGAGCAATGGCCGCTAGCCATCGCATCCTCGTCGAACCGTCCGCTCATCGATCTCGTTCTCAAGCTGAGCGGGCTCGGACACTACTTTCAGGCTACCGTCTCTTCCGAGGAAGTCCCGCGCGGGAAGCCAGCCCCGGATGTTTATCTAGAAGCCGCTCGACGCCTTGGTGCCGACCCGGTCAGAACTACCGCTATCGAGGATTCGTATAACGGCATCCTGTCGGCAAAGACTGCAAGCATGCGCGTCGTTAGTGTCCCGAACTCGCGCTACCCGCCGGGTGAAGAAGCTCTCGCTGCAGCCGATATCGTACTTGGTTCGATAGCCGAATTGACCCCGGCTGCTGTAGACGAGAGCGGATCCCTGGGCACTGATATGGATTCACCTCTTCCGTAGCCGGACGACCCCAAGATAGATAGCTCCGGCCAAGACGAAGCTGGGCAGGGATGCTCCGATAGAAGGATACAGGTGAGCGATGCCCTGAAATACCGCCACTCCGAGGGCCCAGCAAAAAGGGTGTATCCGTTGAAGCCTTTGTGGTAACCATAGACACCGTACTTGTTATAGAGGGCCTCAATCTCCAGATAACGGCGTCGAAGCAAGAAGTAGTCGACGGCTACGATACCGAAGAGGGGGGCGAATAAGGAACCCAGAAGCAGCAAGAACGTCTCGTAGCGCTCTATCGGCGTAAGAAGGGCTGCTATAAAACCCAAGACCCCGAAAAAAGAGGCAAGTTTCCAATGGGCAATGCTGCTCAGCAAGTTCCTGGTAGACACTGCAGCTGAGTAGACGTCAGCGAAAGCATTATCCGTTCGTCGGCCAGGATAATGATCATAATGATCAGGGCGATGACCCCGATGGTCAGGGCCATTATCGAGGCTACAAGGTCTTGAGCCTGTAGCGCCGAGACGACCACCGCACCAAGAGCGAAAAACCAGATGTTGGTCACGAGAAACCCTAGATAGGTTCCTAAGGATGCCGCCCGCGTGCCCCGAGCGAATCGGTTGTAATCTGCTGCGAGCGGAAGCCAGGAGAGCGGCAACGCTACGACGAGGCCCACGGCCAAAGGGAAGGATAGGTCCCCTTCGCCTGGTTGCGACATGAGATCACTCAAACTGTAACGGCTGAGCAGGTAGTAAGTTAGGTAAGTCGTGGTGGCCAGCAGCAGCCAGATGCCAAACTTTTCTAGCCACACTCGCACCACAACCAACGATACTCCGATGGCCAGCACCGTGCACAAAAGTGCCAGCGCAGGCAGCCATATCCCATATGCCGAAACGCCGAAGACACGTTCGGTAACCGCGCTGGCGACGGTAGCCATAATTATTAGCTCGAACGCGGTCCAGCCTACTAGCTGAACCATTACAAAAGATGGCAGGTAGGAACCGCCTATACCAAGGGTCGGTCGTAAGGCGACCATGGTGGGTATACCATGATCGCTCCCCATGACGGAACAAGTAGCAGAAGATTGCCCAAGAGCGTACCTACCACAATAGCCATAAAGGCTGCTCCGAGGCCTAGCCCGGGAACGAGGAGTGTCCCCGCGAGCATTACCAGAAGCCCCGCACCCAGGCTTCTCCAGAGAACGAAAAAGTCCAGGAACCCGACTCGCGTTCCTCTTGAGGTACGGGCTCTATGCCCTAATCAAGGGGCTTATTTGGCATATTCCGCTCCTATATCTCGAAAGGCGGTGTCCGGGTATAGAGCAAGGGCGCGGCGCATCCGCTGCGCCCCTGAATCCTACGCTTCCCTACGCCGGTGCTAACCGGGTCAGGTTCGAAGGGTTGGCGGAAACAGCCCGCCTATCAGCACCGAGCGCCCCCCGGCTCTTTGTTACCATCTTCGAATGAAGATGATGGTGGGTTCAACCGGTCAGTGCAACACGGTAAGTTTTTCTGTGTTGTCTGGATCGGAG
This sequence comes from Rubrobacter sp., assembly GCA_019247245.1. GTDB lineage: Bacteria > Actinomycetota > Rubrobacteria > Rubrobacterales > Rubrobacteraceae > Rubrobacter_F. The sequence goes on from JAFAPF010000447.1 coordinate 2,516, forward strand.
GTGTGCAAGTGGCGAGGCTGGGTCGTCCTGGAGGATTGTCCACGGCGGGTAAGAAGGAGCTATGGGAGCGATGGAGGGCCGGGGAGTCCAATTAGCGACATCGCCCGGGTATTACAGAAGCCTCCCGGCTCTATTCACGGGATGCTCGAAGCCACCGGCGGCTTCTCTCCGACACACACAGAGCGGCGCAGACGACGAGATGCACTTGCCCCGGCCGAGCGGGAGGAGATCTCCCGCGGGCTCGCTATCCCGGAGAATCTCTTCGTGCGATCGTTCGTGCGATCGCTCGTCGGTTGGGTCGGCCTGCCTCCACCGTCTGCCGGGAGGTAAATCGCAACGGCGGTCGCAGAAACTACCGGGCTACGAAGGCGGACGAGAGGGCGTGGGAGAAAGCCCGGCGTCCGAAAAGGTGTCTGCTTGCGATGAACGAACCTCTGCGGGATATGGTTGCAAGGAAGCTATGGGAGGACTGGTCCCCACCGCAGATCTCCGGTTGGCTCAAAAGAGAGTATCCTGACGACGAGGTGATGCACATCTCGCACGAGACGATCTACTGCACCCTGTTCGTAGCAAGCCAGAGGCGCTCTCAAAAGGGAACTACTCGCTCACCTGCGATCCAAGCGGATGGATGCACAAGGGGCACCACGCTTCCACGGCAGGACAGCCGTGCGGACAGCTCAAAGAAGCCGTCTCCATCCGTGAGCGTCCTCCGCGGAGGTGGAGGACAGAGCGGTGCCCGGCCCGGTGCCCGGCCACTGGGAAGAAGACCTGCTCTCGGGATCGCGCAACACCCACATAGCCACCCTGCTCGAACGCAGCTCGAGGTTCGTAAAATGCTCGTTAGGGTCGGCGGTAAGGACACCGAAACCGTCGTCGTAGCAGCTCTGAGCGAGCAGCTCTGAGCGAGCAGATAAGGCGGCTGCCCGAGAAGACCATGGTCGACACCCTCACCTGGGACAGGGGCCCGGAGATGGCCGCCCACAAGAGGTTCACGGTAGCCACCGACGTCTCGGTCTACTTCTGTGATCCTAAGAGCCCCTGGCAGCGTGCAACGAGCGAGAACACAAACAGGCTCTTGAGGCGTACCTGCCCAGGAAGACCGATCTCTCGGTGTACAGCCAAGACGACCTGGACTTGATCGCGCTCAAGCTCAACAGCCGCCTGCGCAAGACTTTAGG
>JAFAPF010000095.1 GCA_019247245.1 Rubrobacter sp.
ACCGGCAGCGCCCTAAGGCCGCTCTGCTGCAGGGTGGGAAGACCCTCCTCGAAAAGGTCAGCTTGGGGAGAGATGGTCGGAATGTTCGTCTTCATCAGGTCACGGACGCTCGAGTACCTCTCCGGGGAGTGGGCTGCCGTCATGATCTCGTCACGCGTAATCATGCCCACGAGCTTCCCGTCGTCCAGGACAGGGAAGTCTTCCTGGTAGCCGTGGATGACCGAGTCAAGAACCTGTCCAAAGGTGTGATAAGGCGTGACGGTTTCGGTGCGAGGCTTGGTACCCATGACGTCCGAGGCGGTCAGGCCGCGCGTCAATTCTCTTTGTCTGACCATCTGTGCCTCTCCGGTTGCCCCAAAGTAGATGAAGACCGCGACTAGGGCGAGCAGGAAGTTGCCGCCAAGCAACCCTATGAGGAAGAAGGCGACTGCGAAGAGCTGTCCGAATGTCGAGGAGATTTCTGTAGCCTGGGCAGCTCCCAGGCGGGTCGCAAGTAGTGCCCGCAGGATCCTCCCCCCATCCAGCGGGAAGGCGGGGATGAGGTTGAATATCGCGAGGACGACATTCAGGTAGCCTAAATAGAAGAAGAACTGTCCCACAGACCCAATACCCGTGAATACGTCGGCTGGCATCCGAGGTATGGCTCCGAACAGAAGGCCCACACCAAAGAAGATCGGGGCGAGCACCACGTTCACCAAAGGGCCAGCGAGGGTTATCTTGACCTCATCTGCGGGCTTCTCGGGCAGAGACTCCAAATTGGAGACCCCGCCTAGCGGCAGGAGCGTTATGCTGTGAATCTCGAGGCCCAGGCGCTGAGCCACCAGGGAGTGGCCAAACTCGTGCAGCAACACGCACAAGAACAGCACCACTATCACGAGGGTGGCCGTAAGTGCCCCGACCGCACTACCTGATGCCTGGTAGCCGATGAAGGCGAAGAAGGCAAGGAGCAGGAAGAAGGTCCAGTGCACCCTCACGTCTATACCCGAGAATCGTCCCATCTTGAATGAACCGCCCATAAGATCTCTCCTGTTCGTCGTCGGGACTGAATAGCCTCTGCCATGGATCAGCCGAACGTGAACGCATAAGCTTCCACGCCCGATTCGAGAAACTCGATCTCGAACTGTCGATCGGCGATGGGCTTCGGTTGTCGGATCAGCTGGTACAGCCGCTGTTCGCCGACCGTGCCGTTGCCTTGGTCGTCTACGTCTGTTCCGTTAGCAGCGCCCGGCGGCTGTCCGTCGATGAGCACGCGAAACGGCACCGACAGACCTCGCTCGGCCGGTCCCATCACGAGGTTCACGTCGCGCGCATGGAACCGGATCGCAATCCGTCCGGGTGCCTCGTTGAGCACTGCCGCGTGCTCAGCAAGCGTCCAGACGCCTGACGGGACCCACTGGTTCAAGCTTAGCCGCGACGGCTCGGGATAGTCGTGAGGCTCGTCGAAGCGCTCACCGTCTGCAGACGCGAAGCCGTAAGCGCGCCCATAGCTGAGGTATGTCTCGGGCGTTCTCACGTTGCTCCAATCCGCCGCCACCTCGGTCGCTTGGGGGTCGACGGACGCGAGCGCCGGATCGAAGTCCCCTTCGCCCGCCTCGCGGAGCAGCTGCTGAACGACCATCTCCGACATAGCGTACTCACCCTCACCGAAGTGGTGGTAGCGGATCCGTCCCTGCTCATCCGCGATGTACAGCGCCGGCCAGAAGTGGTTGGCGAAGGCGCGCCAGACGGCGTAGTTGCTGTCGAGCGCTATCGGGTAGTCTACTCTCATGTCCTTCGCGGCCGCGATCACGTTGTCGACGTTGCGCTCGAAGTCGAACTCGGGCGTATGAACCCCGATCACGCTCAGGCCCAGGTCCCGGTATTTCGCGGCCCACTCGCGCACGTAAGGCAGCGTTCTAAGCCAGTTGACGCACGTGTAGGTCCAGAACTGCACAGCGACGACTCGTCCGCGGAGCCCCTCGGGCGTCAGCGGCTCGGAGTTGAGCCATCCGGTCGCGCCCTCGAAAGGCGGCAGCCGTCCCTCGCTCGGCAGGATTTCCGCTCCGGCCTCCCGATGCGGGCCGAAGATGTTCTGGAAGATGCTCATCGCAAGCCACCTCGGCTTTCGCGGTTCAGGGCCAGGGAGTCCGTCAGTGCGGCCAGCATCTGCTCGGGATCCTGCTCGGCGAGCCATCGCCCGGCGCCAGGCCCTTCCGGTGTGGCTAGCCGGTTTGAAGTTGGGCCCATGAGGATCTCCTTTCACACGTTGATCTAGCGAAGCGACCCGAATGCGGCTCGGACCTCGTTTTGTGTTCTGCGGCGCTCACTCGGCCAGTACGAGGAGCGGCTTCCCTTTTTGACGACGTACGTGGCGAGCTCCGCCGCGTTGCCGGTGCCCACGTTCTTCACCGCGTGGATCGTTTCGGCAGGGACCATTAACGCCTCTCCCGCCTTGACCGTCCTCATCGGCTCCCCTTCGATCTGGTACTCAAGGGACCCTTCGAGGACGTAGATGATCTCTTCGCCCGGGTGCTTGTGCTTGATGGCCGGCGCCTCCGGGCTGATGACCACCCGGTTCTGGACGACCTCGCGTCCGGGGGCGCTGAGGTCGTGCTGCTGGAGATCGGTGCGCTCGATTCCCGGCGCCTGTTGCGCGCTACTGCTCATGGCAAACCTCCCTCTCATGTCGTTGACTCTGCGGCCCGCCCGCTTGCACGTTCAACGCAGCGAGATGAACGCTGCCCGGAGCTCGGCTGAGAAGAGCTCGGGCTCCTCCCACGCCGCGAAGTGGCCGCCCCTGTCGACCTCGTTGAAGTAGATGAGGT
>JAFAPF010000303.1 GCA_019247245.1 Rubrobacter sp.
TATCTTATTATTATCAATAGATACTACAGAACCAGTTAGCAGGAGGCGGTGTAAGTTTGTCTGAGGAAGCTACAATCCTCAATGAAGGCTATTTACCAGATGTAGATGCAACTCAAGCAGTTGACTCTAAATTAAACGGCAATGAAATAAAAGCGGCAGAGCTAGCAGAGCATGAAACAGAAGCCTCACAGGTAGTTGATTACCTTCGAGATACCCTGGTGTCCTACTATATGTGGGTCAGCCGTAGGTATCGTTACTACGCAATGCTGAATACTTTGCTAATCGTTCTTACGCTGCTTGCATCAGGATTAGTTGTACCCTCAGCAGCATATTATGGATGGAACCAGATCGCCTTTTTTCCGGCCTTGCAGTAGCCTTGCTAATCACGTTCCAAAATGCCTTTGCTACAAGTGCAAAAGCAACGTTTTACAGCCGAATACTGACGGAAATTACGGAAATCCAGGATGAATACGTATACCTTCTCCAAAATGGAGGAGATAAGGCCAAACAGATCAAAGTTCTAAGGAACAGGCTCAAGGAAGTAATGTGGCGTGCTGTAGAAAACCAGCCCACGAGCCAAGGACTAAACGCTATTCGGGGGCTACGTAGCGGTTCAACCTAAATTCCCGATGATGGGTGTATCTGCGTATAGAACATAAAAAGAGTCAGGGCCACGCTGACAGAGCCCCGACCGATTGTATTAACCGTGTGACGCATAGGTGCCATTAGCGTGGCACGAATCGAGAGTTTGGCTCCGGAACCGGCGGTGATCCCACGGGACCGGCCGCGACCTCCCTATAGGCAACAGCGTCTGCTCTGCGGTGCCTCGCTGGTGCTCGAGGACTGCGCGCGGCTTCAGAGGCTAAGCCGTCTCGTACTCGTCGTGGCGGCGCAACCAGAAGTCCGTCTCACCTTCCTCGTTCCGCCCCATCGGCGTCCGATCGAGTAGGCCGTAGTAAGCCATTGCCGGCTCGAGCCCGCGGGCCCTCGTCACGTAGGTTCGGTAGACGACGCCGTCCGACTCGATGTAGGCGCTGAGCCCTGGCCCCTCCGTGACGTACGTCGCTGCGTCGACGCCGCACACTTTCGCATTCTGCTCGACGGCCGGTGGCAGCTCGCCCTCCAGGAACGGCTTCAGTTCCTCCTCGGTGTGCAAGAAGCCGAGGTCGCGGTGGAAGTCGCTGCCCACTGTGGAGACCCAGTTGAAGCTCCAGCCCATGCGATCCCTGTAGCCGATCAGCTTGTCGAGCGCCGCGCGCGAAGAGCAGATCAGCGTCACGTCGCGAGCCCTCAGGTGAACGGCGTTCGGGTCGAGCGTATCCGCGATCGAGGAGCAGACCGGGCAACCGGCCTCGTAGGCCGGCCCGAACATGAAGTGGTAGACGAGCAGTTGCGAGCGGCCGTCGAAGAGGTCCGCAAGGGATTTGGTTCCGTCCTCGGTCTCGAAGCTGTACTCCTTCTCCACCAGCACCCAGGGGAGCTGCCGCCGCCGCTCCGCGAGCTCGTCGTTCAAGCGGGTCAGCTCCTTCTCCTTCGCCAGCAGCTCATCCTGCTCGGCCTGCCACTCCTCTTGTGCCCCAACTCTGTGCTCCGGCATTCGCCTCTCCTTTGTGGCTCCGGTCTGCGGAGCCTATATCCTAACAAGTACCGTTCAAACCCTGATGCGAAGCCTATCGCCAAGCGGAGAGTAAAAGCCAGGGCCGCAAACGACCATCGGAGTCCGGTCATGGCCTCGTTCTCCTCGCCAGAGAATTACACAGCAGACGCCTTAGGAGTGCGACTTGGCACTCGAGCCTACCCCGCAGCTCGTCGTTTCCTACGGAGCGGTAGCGACTCAGCATACAGCCGTAAGAGCCCACCAAAAGGGCCAAGAAGAACAACGCTACCAAGATGCTGAGGGTGGTGCCCTGCGAGAAAAACGCGCTGCCAAGAGGACCATAAATGGGGGCCCGAAGACGAGGTACTCTACCCATAACAGTCCAGCGAGAGTCCTCGCCCTAGTGTGCAGTAGCTCTCCTACTGCTAGACAGATGACCATTAATTGCAGCGCGGTGAGTCCAAGGGTTTCTAAGAGGTACCCCGGCTGTTGACTGCGGCCGGTAAGGTATGGGGCGAATAAGAAAAGGCTCCCTCCAAGGACCACCAAGCTCCGCGAGCCGTACGAGCGTGAAGGCTCGCCCCCTATGGCGCATCTCAAACGTCCTACCCAGTCGGTAGGTTGGGGCGCGCTCATGCAAAGCAGTATATGGCCATGCTTGTACCGGCCATGCTTGTACCGCGCTACACTACGGCTGAATTTCCGGGAATATCGTTTCTCTACACGCGTGACGATAGTGGTATAAGACCATGACCAGTTGGCGCATACTGCTTGGCGAAGCACACCTTATCTTCTGTCATCATCGGCAAAGCAGCGGGCCGGACCTATATTCAATATCGTATGACATTAACTCTCGACCAAAGGGTGCGTTTAGCGATAACTAGAATGCAATCTGCTTAAGGGTGAGTCATGTAGATGTTGTTTTGGATGCCTACTCGTGTAACGGTTTGTGCTAAGAGAGAAGGGCCGGACCTCACGATAAACATCTGGTACGTGTGTTTCTCCCTTACCGGCCCTTCTTTCTTTAGCTTACCTGTTTAGTCTGACCTTGGCTAGAGTCCCACACCTCAGCCAAGCAGCAAAAGGGCGGAGAAGAAGATGGTAGAAGAGCACAGAGGGTAAAAGGCGTTGGCCTCGCTAGGGCCGGGTCTCGAATTTGTCCTCCTAGCACGGCCCTTTGCTTTTTTGCCCATATGTCTATCTCGCTGGGCTGTTCTCTCATGACCCTCTTATAAACGTGCTCTAGGAGTCAAGGATTACTACATACTTATTACCGGGCTGGCCCCCTCCTACACACACATCAAGAAGCCCAGCCCGATTCTTCTTTATTCTGATGGGATTGGCGAGGCGCCACATGACCCAAATTGACTATTTTTTCAACTCTCTTTGCTAGGGTGTAGCTTGTAACATCTAAGCTGCGCTAGCTGCCG